>JAYTRB010000739.1:0-4624 GCA_043746425.1 Planctomycetia bacterium | reverse complement strand
ATTTGCTGAAATCGAGTCTCCTTCGGCAACCAGCAGTGAGCCGATCCCGGCCTTGTCGATATTCTCTCCCACAGCGGGGAGTTTGAACTCAATGCTCATGCGATGGCCGATTCCCTGTTGGCGGATCGTGATGGTTATCGAACGTCAGTAATACAAACACTTACGCCTTCCGCACATACCGCCGGCCGCAATCAGTACGGCAGAAAGGCCCTTGCGACCGTCAAGCGCTGGCCGGATCAATCTTTTCGGGATCAATCCGCAGCGCCTTCACGGCCTTCTGAATCGTCTTCTTGTCAATGAGCCGCTGACGTGCCAGCGTACTCAAAGTCGCAAAAACAATGTGCGCGGCGTCGACTTCAAAGTGCCTCCGCAATTCGTCACGACTGTCGCTGCGCCCGAAGCCATCGGTTCCCAGAACCACGAGACGACCCGGAACCCATTTGGCGATTTGTTCGGGAACAAGCTGCATGTAATCGCTGGCGGCTACGAACGGTCCGTCGCAGCCCGACAGCATCTCTTCGACGTAGCACTTACGGGCTTTGTCGTTCGGGTGCAGCCGGTTCCAGCGTTCGACTTCGAGGGCTTCTCGGCGAAGTTCCTTATAACTGGTGACGCTCCATACGTCGCTGGCGACCTGGTAATCATCAGCGAGAATCTGCTGGGCCGCCAGGACTTGCCGGAGAATTGTCCCGCTTCCCAGAAGCTGCGCCCGAGCCACCGGTCGCGCGGCATCGCGACTGACGACTTTATACATACCACTGAGGATTCCTTCGACAGCCCCGACGGGCATCGCCGGCATTACATAGTCTTCATTATAAAGCGTCAGGTAGTAGAAGACCGATTCGTTCTCAACATACATACGCCGCAAACCGTCCTGCACGATAACGGCCGTTTCGTAAGCGTAAGCCGGGTCGTAGGTCACGAGATTGGGAACAGTCGCCGCCAAAATGTGGCTGTGGCCATCTTCGTGCTGCAGGCCTTCGCCATTAAGTGTCGTGCGGCCCGCGGTGCCTCCCAGCATAAACCCTTTGGCCCGCGAGTCGGCCGCACACCAGATGAAATCTCCAACGCGCTGAAAACCAAACATCGAATAGTAAATATAGAACGGAACCATCGTAACGCCCAGATTGGCGTAGGCGGTCGCGGCCGCGATAAACGACGACATGGCCCCGGCTTCATTTATCCCTTCTTCGAGAATCTGCCCGTCTTTGGCCTCACGGTAGTAAGCCATTGTCCCCGCATCGACCGGCTGGTAGAGCTGGCCGGTGCTGGCATAAATACCATACTGGCTGAAAAATGCCTCCATTCCGAAGGTACGAGCCTCGTCGGGAATAATCGGTACAATGTACTTCCCGATTTGCTTATTACGCAGCAGGTTGTTGAGGAGGCGGCCAAAGCCACCTGTTGTTGAAAACTCGCGCGTCCCGCTTCCGGCAAGCATGTCCTGAAACTGGTCAAGTGCGGGAATCTCAAGCGGCACAGAAGACGTGCGCCGCTGCGGAATACTTCCACCCAAAGATTTGCGGCGTTCGTGCAGATACTGCATTTCAGGAGTGTCGTCGGCGGGCCGGTAAAAAGGGGTATCGGCCACTTCGTCGTCAGAAATGGGAATTCCGAAACGTGAACGGAACTCTCGCAATTCTTCGGCGTTGCGCTTCTTTTCCTGATGTGTGGAATTACGACCCTCGCCGCTCTCGCCCAGGCCATAACCCTTGATCGTTTTGGCGAGAATCACTGACGGCGCGCCGCGATGATTGACGGCAGCTTCATAAGCCGCATACACCTTTTCGGGGTCGTGCCCACCGCGATTGAGCTTCTTGAGTTGCTCGTCCGAGAGATGTTCGACCAATTCCTTCAGCTCGGGCTCTTTGCCGAAGAAGTCCTGGCGGATGAATGCCCCTCCCTCGACGACGTATTTCTGATACTGCCCGTCGACGACCTGTCCCATGCGATGGACGAGTTTACCATTAGCATCAGCGGCCAGCAGCGGATCCCAGTCATGGCCCCAGATCACCTTGATGACGTTCCAACCTGATCCGCGGAAACCGGCTTCAAGCTCTTGAATGATCTTGCCGTTCCCGCGCACTGGTCCGTCAAGGCGCTGCAGGTTGCAGTTGATGACGAAGATTAAATTGTCGAGTTTTTCGCGTGAAGCCAGGTTGATTGCGCCCAGTGTTTCGGGTTCATCAACCTCGCCATCGCCGACGAAACACCACACCTTTTGCTGCGATGTGTCAAGGATTCCGCGATGCTCAAGATACCGCAGAAATCGGGCATGGTAGATCGACATGATCGGCCCCAAGCCCATCGACACAGTGGGGAATTGCCAGAAACCAGGCATCAACCAAGGATGCGGATACGACGACAATCCACCGCCGGGAGCAAGTTCGCGGCGAAAATTGCGCAACTGTTCTTCGCTGAGTCTGCCTTCGAGAAATGCGCGGGCATATATCCCCGGCGATGCGTGTCCCTGAAAATAGACGAGGTCGCCGGGATGGGTCGCGGAAGGAGCGTGAAAGAAGTGATTGAACCCAACTTCATACAGGGTTGCCGACGAGGCATAGGACGAAATGTGCCCGCCGATCGTGGTCGTTTCCTTGTTGGCACGCACGACCATGGCCATGGCGTTCCAGCGGATGATACTTTTGATTCGCCGTTCAATTTCGCGGTTCCCCGGGTAACGGGGCTGCTGATCGACGGGAATCGTATTGATGTAAGGCGTATTGGCAGTGAAGGGAAGCATCACCCCCCGCCGATAGGCCTCTTCCTGCAACAGGACGAGCAATTGCCGGACCCGTTCGGGACCCTCGCGCTGCAGCACGTCCGCGAGGGAATCGACCCACTCGGCTGCTTCGGCGAAATCTCCGGAATATCTCAAGCTTTCGATTGCGTTCCGCGGCATAATCTTCGTTCCAGATCTCCAAAGGAAATCGTGATTATATGCGGATCGGACAAAATCCGGAACGGAACATGCAAGATTTACGACCACAAACTCGATGTTTTTGTTCGTGCCGCCGAAAGGGGCCCCAAGTCTGTAACTCTCTTGTCGTTCGTTCCTCGTTCAGCCTTGCTCTGCCAGGGCCGCTGATCTAAACTACACAATCGACTGCGATCGGCGGCTGCAAATCCAAACGGAATCCGCTGTGCGGTTATACAATTATTTGGAGTACGGAATCGAGCGATGAAAGACGGAATTCACCCGGAATATGTCGAAACCTCGGTCGTTTGCGGGTGTGGGAACACTTTCAAGACCCGCAGCACGCGCGCCAAGATTCACGTGGAAATCTGCTCTGCCTGCCATCCCTTCTATACGGGCAAAGTCAAATTCGTCGATACGGCCGGCCGCGTTGAGAAATTCCAAAGGAAGTATGGTTGGGGGCAGAAAGACAAAGTCGCCGAACCTGAAGCCGCTAAGGCAGATGTCGCCAAAAGCTAGTCGGGGAGTTTGCCAAGCGTACCTGTGACGACGGAAATTGGCAACCGCAGGCGGCAGCCGCAAGTGGTAAACAGGCGAGAGTCGCTGTGCTACGGAATGAGCTTTCGCCGAAGTCTGCCTGCACTGTCATTGCTGTTTTCGCTCGATTGCGCAGATGGCGCGAACAGTTGTTTCGTCTTTCAGATATGATTTCTTCAGTCATTCGGATTTAGGCAGTCGTCATTTCCGTTGAATTCAGCGCGAGATGGGCCGCTGCCGCTCCGGGGCACCCATGTTTCCCAGTCTTCAGGCCAAGCTCAAACGTTTCGAAGAACTCGAACGGCTGCTCCAGGATTCTGCCGTTCTCACCGATTCACTCCGCTTGACTCAGGTACAGCGAGAATATGGCGGGTTGGCCAAGGTGGCCAATAAGGTCCGTGAGTTCAATCGTTTTGATGACGAGATCGCCACGGTTCGTGAAATGGTCGCGGAAGAGACCGACCCCGCCAGTCAGGTATACGCCAGGGCTGAACTCGACAAACTCGTCAGCCAAAAAGAGACCCTCAAGAAGGAGCTTGAGGACATCGTTCTGGCTGGCGATGCCCTGACCCGCGGCAGTCTGATAATTGAAATTCGGGGCGGAACGGGGGGCGAAGAAGCCGCCTTGTTTGCCCGCGACTTGTACGAAATGTACCAGCGGTATGCCGCCCACATGGGGTGGAAATGCGAAGCCCTCGAATTCTCGCCCTCCGACATGGGCGGAGTGCGCGAGGTCGTCTTCTCGATTACCGGCGAAGGCGCGTATCGCCATCTTCAGTTTGAGAGTGGCGGACATCGAGTGCAGCGCGTCCCCGAGACCGAAACGCAGGGACGAGTGCATACGAGTCTGGCGACGGTCGCTGTACTTCCCGAAGCGACCGACGTTGAAATCGACATTCGCGACGAAGATCTGCAGATCGATACGATGCGAGCAGGTGGCCCGGGTGGGCAGAAGGTCAATAAGACCGAGAGCGCCATCCGCATCACGCACCTGCCAACGGGCCTCGTCGTGAAATGTCAGGACGAAAAAAGCCAGCACAAGAACAAGTCACGGGCCATGCGTGTCCTCCGCAGCCGGTTGTTAGAACTGCGGACGCAAGAGCTGCATGACGCCCGGGCTTCGCAGCGCAAACTGCAAGTCGGCTCGGGAGACCGCAGTGAACGCATTCG
>JAYTRB010000738.1:0-4830 GCA_043746425.1 Planctomycetia bacterium | reverse complement strand
GTTCAGGTCAATGTGATGGGCAGCGCGGCTGTGTTTGACGCGGCTCATCGCTCGGGGCGTGTCCGCTGCGTGTCGTACGCCAGTTCGTATGCCGTCTATGGATCCGAGGCCAGACTGGGTGATACGGCCCCCGACCGGCCGCCGTCGTTTTATGGAGCGTTCAAGCAGGCAGTCGATTTGATTGCCGAGCAGTATTGGCAGCACTTTGGAATCGCGTCTGTCGCGATTCGACCGCACGTGGTCTACGGACCCGAACGCGATCAGGGATTGACTGCGGGACCATCGCTGGCATGCCGGGCGGCGGCGCTTGGCGAGAGCTATTCGATCGGATATACAGGCCGGGTCGGATATGATTACGTCGAGGATGTGTCCCGCGCGCTCGTACGCGGCGCCTTTGAATGCTCGCGAGACGCAACAATTATCGATCTGTATGGCGAACAGGCGACGCCACAAGAATTCATCCGCGCGATTGAGTCGATCGCGCCGGAATCCGCAGGCCGATTGCATGTCAGCGGACCCGAAATCCCAGCCAGCATTCCACCACAGCCGCGGCCCATCACGCAACTCTTTACTGACTGGCAATCAACTGCGCTGTTAGACGGCGTACGGCAGACGGTGGATTTTTATCGTCGAGGAGGTCGCTGACGATGTCGGTGCATGTAACCGTTTCTGAGCTGCGAAGTTTTGTAGAAACCTGCCTGCTGCGTGTGGGTTTAGGAGCGAGCGATGCACTCCTCACGGCAGATGCCCTCGTCATGACCGACGCGATGGGGGTGTTCACGCATGGGACGAAGCTGCTGGTGGGCTATCTTAAAAAGCTTCAGGGGGGCGGCTATCGGGCAGCGGCTTCGCCCCACATAGAGCGCGAAGGGCCGGGCTGGGGGGTGGTCAATGGCGAATCAGGCCTGGGGCAAGTCGGCAGCCACTTCGCCATACAGTTGGCGATGGAAAAGGCCCAGCGCGTCGGTATTGCGTACGTGGCCGTGCGCAACACAGGACACATCGGAGCGGCTGGTTATTACGCAGCGACGGCAGCCCGCAAGGGTTTCATCGCAATGGTCGCCGGCAATGACAGGCCCAGTGTCGCGGCGCCTGGCTCGCGCGGGGCCGTGCTGGGCAGCAATCCGATGGCGTATGGCATTCCGGTGACGGGGGGTGATCCGATCGTGCTCGACATGGCCACCGCGGCTGTCGCTGGTGGCAAGGTTTACGCCGCGTATCAGCGCGGCGAACCCATTCCGGCAACGTGGCTCATCGGTGAAGATGGCCAACCGACGACCGACGGTAGTCTATATCCGGCACATGCTTCGCTGGCGCCAATGGCGGGGCACAAGGGTTACGGCCTGGGTCTGTGGTGCGAACTTCTCTCGGCGGTGCTCCCCGGGGGAAACATGACGTGGCAGGTCGGGAGCTGGATGTTTGATGAACCCGCGCTGCCATCGTGGCACAACGCCTCCTTTATTGTCATTGACGTCAGCGTGATTGCTCCGCGAGAGGAATTTGACAAACGGCTGCAGACCATGATCGCCGAATTGCATTCGGCCCCCACGGCCGAAGGAGTCGAGCGGGTGCTGCTTCCCGGCGAACGCGAGTGGAAGAGCTACCGGCGCGCCCTGGAAGCGGGGTTGGAATTGCCAGCCGATGTCGTCGAAAAACTGCGATCTGTCGCGAGCCTGACCGGCCTGGTGCCCGGCTGGTTATTACAAAGCTGAGCCGTTCATGGAGGAGCGAGGGCGGCCACGCTCGGGGACGGGCTGTGGTCGTCTGGCTCCGTCGAGACTGGGTTTCGACGGTCATCGCCGGCTCACCGCCAAGCCTTTGGGCACGGAGCACTGTCGTGGTTTTTTTATCGCCTCCACTCGCATTTCGATGAGCAGAGGGGACCGTCTGAAAGCCGGTCCCCTCTGCGTCTTATGAAAATCGATTGCGGTGATTACCAGCGACGCGGCTGCCAGGTCGGGACGTAATTGTAGTAGACGCCCATCTGCGTCGTATCGGTCGGGTGATAAACCACCGGGTAGAGGCCGCCGGGCAGTCTGCCGCCGTTCTGAGAGAAAGTCGCGTCAGGATTCCAGGCCGAGTAGCTTCCCACGCGCGAGAAGCGAGTCGACGGAATTCCCCAGCCATAATTGTAGGATCGAACGATGGGGGCCAGGGGCACTGTCACCGGGACACCATAGCCTTGGGCCGAGTAAATCTGCGTGTCACGAGAATCACAATAGACAGGATTTACCGGTTTGTAGCAGCGGCATGAGGGGCAACCTCTGCCTTGACACCATCTGCACACGCGATTCGGAGAGTTCTGAACATCTTCCGGGCAGTTGTCAGAGCTTCTGAATCTCGACCAACTGCCCGCTTGAGAAGAGCCAGAAGGGCCCGAGATCAGGATCATGCTGACGCACAGCGCCACCCACTTCACTTTCGACAATCGAGTTTGCATCTTTCGTATCCTGAAGTCAGAGACCAGGGCCTGAAACGGGGTTTGAATTACCGGAATTGCGTGTTCGAGAAGCAGGTTCTCGTCGCCCCGGACGGAGGAAAGAACCCAAAGGGAAGACACGTTTTGTACTTCACCCTGACGACTGTTCCCTTGACGCACGGCTTGGGGAAAAACGGCAGGCATGAGAGGCCGCACTTGTTCTCGTAGAAGTACGGCGGGTAGATCGCGCGATACTCGTGCGCGTAAAGCATTTCGTGGGGATAGAAGGCCTGGTTGGTGATGACCGTTCGTCCCACTTCGTAGGGCACGTCGGGCCGCGGGCACGGATACATCGACGAGTTAAGGGCCGGATAGCATCCACCTCCCTGCCCGTAATCGCCATAGTTCCCGGACATTCCTGAATTGCCGGACATTCCTGAATTGCGGAACATGTTCCTGAATCTGCAGTTCTGGAAAAGTCCGTGCCGGCATTCGTAGCAATCGCAAACACGATTAGCACCGCCGGCGTTTCCGCTGCCGTTTGCACTCGCGCCCGCGCCATTTGCACCAGCCCCATTCGCGCCCGAGCCGGTTCCACCGGAGCCATTGCCGCCCGCGCCGTTGCCACTGCCGACCCCCGAGGAATCGCCCTTGCCATCATCCTGGCAGTCGGTCGCAGTCACTTCATGGCTGGCCGGTTTGGCTGTGTTCTTCCCCGAGCCAAGCGATTTGAACCAATTGTCGGAGCGGGCCGGTGCCGCGGCGAAGGCCGTCAGGCACAGGGCGACCATCATCGTCCTGAAGAGCGAGCGTGTCATCGAAATCCCTCCTTGGGGTGGCGGGTAATGGTGTCTCGGGCAGGCCTGCGGCCTGCGGTTTTTCCCCGGCGCGGGCCTCCCGCCCTTGCCGGCACACAGAAGCGCGATGCCTGCGCTGCGCCCTGTCATTCCGACAACGACTCGTGCCGGTCAGAATCAGAATTCGGCCAGTAACGAACGCAGGGATGAGTCATTTAGAGGGGCCAATACCCATCCAGCCCGTTTTTCCGAATGGTTGGTCGCTAAAGACGTTACGACCCGAACGGCGTTCGGCAATCTCGTCACGACTGACATCTCGGGAGCAATCTGCGTCTTGAGAAAGACCCCTGGAATCGCTACAGTTTCGCGCGGGCGTCGGGCTTCGATTCCAACGTCCCCATTTTCAGTCAAGCATGCCTCACCACGCCCCCTTGAAGTTTTTACAAAGGCACCTGTGTCTACCGAAATCGACCCCCCAGACGGCGAGGCGACGCACGCTCCGCGTACCGCCGGCAACGATCGCATCGAATACGTTTCGATCAGCCAGGAGACCCGCAAGCGTTACCTGAACTATGCCTTGTCGGTCATTACGTCGCGCGCACTTCCCGACGCACGCGATGGGCTGAAGCCCGTCCAGCGACGCATTCTTTATGCCATGTACGGCGGCCTGGGCCTGACGGCCGACGCAAAATACATCAAATGCGCGCGCATCTGCGGCGACACTTGCGGCAAATATCACCCTCACGGCGACGCCGCCTGTTATGAGGCGCTGGTTCGTATGGCGCAAGACTTCACACTGCGCAATCCGCTTGTGGCAGGGTGGGGCAATTTCGGGTCAATAATGGGGTTGCCGCAGGCCGCTGCCCGTTACACCGAAGCCCGCCTTACGCCGCTCGCCGAGCACCTTCTCAACGAACTGCGGTTTGAAACGGTCGATTTTCGTCCGACGTACGACAATTCGGACCAGGAACCTGTCGTCCTGCCCGCACGCTTTCCCAACCTGCTGGTAAATGGTACGCAAGGCATTGCCGTCGGCATGGCGACCAGCATTCCGCCCCACAACCTGCGGGAGGTCATCGACGCGTGCGTCCACTTGATTCACGATCGTGAAGCCAGCGTGGCTCAGCTCATGAGATACGTTAAAGGCCCCGATTTTCCGCTTGGCGGACGAATCATCACTGCGCGGCACGACCTGCGGCTCGTCTACGAAGAAGGGCGCGGGTCAATCAAAGTGCGTGCCGAGTGGCAGCCCGACCGCGAAAAACGGAAGGAAGTCCCCGACCGCATTGTCGTCTATTCGATTCCCTATGGGGTCGAAACCGGTCCGCTGTTAGCTGAAATCGGCAATATCGTCGCCTCCCGCAAGCTCCCGCAGCTGTTGGATGTTTCTGATCATTCGGATGAAGCCCACGGCCTGCGGCTGGTACTCAAGTTGAAGAGCAGTTCAGACGCCGATGCGGTCATGGCGTATCTGTATAAGCACACGGCCCTCGAACAGAACTTCGCCTACAATAGCACCGCCCTGATTCCCGATGAGCACGGAGCACTCGTCCCGCGGCGGCTGAATCTGGCCGAAATGCTGCTGTGCTTCCTCGACTTTCGCTTCGATACGGT
>JAYTRB010000737.1:0-1554 GCA_043746425.1 Planctomycetia bacterium | reverse complement strand
CCTGGTCTGGGAGGGGCCCGACTTATTTCTTAATCGGGCTCTCAACCGTCAAACAAGTGCTTTGTTCTATTTGTACGACCTTGAAGGAGGTCGCGGGCGCGTCGCTTTCAGCCAGCCACAGTCGGGTCAGTCTGCTCACATTACCGTGTATCGCGCAAACCGGGTTGAAATTGAAGCCGAATCTCCTGCTGGCGGGCGATTGATCCTGACCGATCTGGCCTTTCCCGGCTGGAAGGTAGCGGTCGACCGACAAAACGGGGAGCCGCTGACGGTCGAAGGAATGTACCGTGGAGTCGATTTGCCCGCGGGAAAACACACGGTAGTCTGGACCTATCGACCGTTAAGTCTATACTGGGGTGCTGGAATCAGTCTCGCGGCCCTGGTGATTTTTCTGGCCGTAAGCCACGTTCGCTATTGGCACCCGATGCACGATCGAAGATAAAGGTTTGAACAAAGAGCTAATCCGGCAGACGGTACTTGCCGATCTTGCCATCACGGGCCATATTTCATTCTTCATTCGTTCTGATTGGGTTCTCGGGAAGCGCACGGAACTATGCTTGCAGCCTATATTACAGAGACCGGTGAGCCGTCGGCGATCCAATACGGCGAACTTCCCAAACCCACTCCAGGGGTGGGCGAAGTTCTGGTTAAAGTCGGCGCCGTCGCGGTCAATCCGATCGACACGTACATCCGCGCCGGCACAATCGCCATGCCTCTGCGGTTTCCGTTCATCGTCGGCAGCGACCTGGCCGGGACGATCGAAACAGTGGGGCTCAAGGTTCGCCGTTTTAAAGCGGGCGATCGCGTGTGGGGAAGCAACCAGGGGCTGTTCGGTCGGCAGGGGACATTCGCCGAGTACGCTGCGGTTGATGAAAAATGGCTCTACCCGACACCGCCGACCGAAACCGATGCTGAGGCCGCCGCCGGGGCGCTGGTGGGCATTACGGCCTATCTGGGGCTGTTCCGCTTTGCGCGGCTGCTGTCGGAGGAGCTGGTGTTCGTCAATGGCGGCTCGGGGGGCGTCGGCTCATCGGTCATCCAGCAGGCGCGGGCCGCCGGGGCGCATGTCATCGCGACGGTCGGGAATGCCCAGAAGGCGCTGTATTGCAAGAGCCTGGGGGCCGATATCGTGCTCGACTACAATTCACCGACACTCGACGACGAAATCCGGCATTACTCGGCCCCCAAGGGGGGCATCAACGTCTGGTTCGAAACGCAGCGTGAGCCGACCCTCGAACGCACGATCAGCATGATGGCCCCGCGCGGCCGAATCCTCCTCATGGCCGGCCGGCAGGCGCGCCCCGATTTTCCTCTCGGCGGATTTTATACCAAAGACCTGTCGATGCTTGGCTTTGCCATGTTCAACGCCTCGCCCGACGAACAGCGCGACTGCGCCACGGCGCTCAACGTTTTGTACACACAAAACGGCTCGCACGCGGGGATCGGCTGGCATCCGGCGGTGGGCATCAGCCTGCCCCTCTCGCAAGCAACCTTCGCGCATCAGTTGCAGCAGGACAACACGCTCGATAAGAAGGGAACGCTCTCGGGAAAAAT
>JAYTRB010000736.1:0-3580 GCA_043746425.1 Planctomycetia bacterium | reverse complement strand
TGCAATACGGCCCCCGATGACGCGAGCCTCGTAACCGAATAGCCGCGATCGAGAACTTTAAGAGGACTGAGCGCTTCAAGTCTGCCGCCCGCACTTGATAATCGCTGCCTCGACATTTTAACGCAGTTCACCATTGCCCTGTGTGCTCGTAATTCGAGTTCGTCAATCTGTCGGCCCAGATCATGCAGTCGCTCGGCAGGGCGCGTCAGAACCCGTCGCGAAGCGAGCGCTTCGAGTCGCGCGCGGGCTTTGCCTGCCTGCGAGCGCAGCGCCTGAGCGAGATGCTGCTGGAGGCCGACCAGTTCCTTTCGCACGTCTGCCCGATTCGGGACGACCCGTTCTGCTGCTTCGCTGGGTGTCAGTGCACGCACGTCGGCGACGAGATCGGCGACGGTGACGTCGATTTCATGACCTACGGCGCTGATGACGGGAACCTGGCAATTAAAAATCGCCCTTGCAACGATTTCTTCGTTAAAAGCCCACAGATCCTCCAGGCTCCCCCCGCCGCGACCCGTGATGACCACGTCAACCTCGGGAATATGATGCACCGACAGAAGCGCCGCAGCGATTTGCCCCGCCGCCCCCTCTCCCTGAACGGCCACAGGCACGATGACGATGTCAGCCGCACGCCAGCGGCGGTTGATGATCTGCAGCATATCGCGAACCGCAGCGCTGGAGGGGCTGGTGACTAGTGCAATGCGTCGGGGGAAGCGCGGCAGCGGTCGCTTTCGGAGAGTAGCGAAGAGTCCCTGGGCCGACAATTTCTCGCACATCTGCCGAAATGCCAGTTCCAGCGCGCCGAGTCCTTGCGGCATCAGCTGTTCCACGACGAGCTGGTAAGTTCCACGGGCCTCATAGACTTCGATCGGCCCGGCAGCAATGACTTCCAGGCCATCGTGAAGATCAAATCGCAACCGAGCAGCCGTGTTCCGCCAGATGACGGCCCGAATCTGGGCCAGGTCATCTTTGAGCGTCAGGTAGATGTGCCCCGACCCAGCGCGCGTGCAATTCGTAATTTCGCCCAGCACCCACACAAGTGGGAAGTTGCCCTCGACGGCGTCCTTAACTTGGCGCGTCAATTGCGAGACCGTCACAATAGGAAGTTGCGGCATGGCCTAGGTCTGTAGAACGTTTTGCAGGTATTGCACCGCTCGGGCGACATCGCCGGGGCGATCTTCACCTTGCGTGCGGTTTATGGTCACCCACCTTGAGTATCCGATTTCATCGAGCAAAGGCAGCATTTCGACCCATTCCACCTCGCCGCGCCCGAGGGCCGTTTCGAGCCCTCCTGCATCGATGTCGCGAATCGCATCGCGGGCAGTAAAATGCATCACCCATGTGTGCAACGCGCGGAGCGCCTCGACCGGGTTGTGCCCCGACATGATAAACACGGCCGGGTCAAAATCGATTCCCAGCGGGCCGGTCTTGACCGAATCGATCAACTCAGCCAGCGATTGAGGTGATTCATGCGTCGGCGTAATGGCCAGCGTCGTTCCGACCTGATTCCCATGCCGGGCCAGGTCACTGAGGACGTCGAACAGCAATCGGTAAGGCTTTGAGTCTTTGTCAGCCGGTATTTTCCCGACGCGAGCCGTCAAAACTCCGGTGCGAAGCTGCCAGGCATGCTCCATCGCCTTCTTGGCCGCGGTGACGCGTGCATCGAGTTGATCTTCATCGTAAAACGACCGTCGAGTGGGAAACGCCAGTGAGGCGATTGCTAGTCCGTGTTCTCCCAGGGTGTGCAGCAATTGCCTGCGCCCGGTATCGGTCAGTTCGCCGGGCTTGAGCTCTTCGCGCGCGTCAAACTGAACAGCTCTGGCCCCAAGACTCGCGGCCGCGCGAAGCGATTCTTTGAGCGGCAGTTTCAGACATCGGGTGGCGATGGCAATGCGTAGGGGGGGCATAGGCGAATAAATTCCGCGGGATAGAAAAAAGCAGAGGATTGAGAACAGAGAATAGCAGAAGTGCAGCAAAGTCGCCGCATCCCCGGGGGAATCTACCCCCGCCGACGCTTGCGGTTGCCCGCGCGCTCGCCCGCAAATCCGCTATTCTCAGCACGACCGCTTCACCTGTACTGCTGCTGGCCGCGGACAGTCGATGAGACACAAGATCATCCTGACGTATCAAAGGCACTGATGATGATAGTCAGCACTCTGGCAGCAATCTATCTGGCGTGTGCGAGTCTGCCGGGGGCTGCGCCGGCCGGCGCGGCCGCCAGCAACGCGACGTTCGATAATGCCATTGACGTATGTCGGTTCAGCTTCGAATCGGCCGAAGACGCAGATTATGACCGCCAGCCTGATGGCTGGTCACGGCGCCGCGGACCGGGCTTTCCACAATACGTGCGGGCGATGATCGATCGCACGGCAGCCGCGCACGGGCAGCAGAGCTTGAAAGTGGAATTGAACGGGGCCGCGTTTGCATACTATTCGCCTCTTGTGGATGTGGACGGCGCACACTCGTACGTCCTGCGTGCGCGAATTCGCAGCGTGGGGCTGGCAAGCGACGCCGCGCTGGTGTCGGTTTCGCTTCTCGATTCCATGCGTAAGCGGGTTCAGCGATTTTTGAGTGTTCCCGTCACCGGAGAACATCATCGCTGGGTCACAGTTGAAATCGGGCCGTTCCTTCCGGGTGCGGATGTCCGCTTTCTGGTGGTCGGTTGTCATATTGCCCAGGGAGATACGACCGATGTTCGCGGGCAGGTCTGGTTCGATGACCTATGGTTGGGAAGCATGCCGCTGCTCGAACTTTCGTTAGGCGGGGGGTTGCATTTTCTGCAACCTCAGGAGGAAATTCACATTCAGGCCCAGGCGATGGGGCTCGCCGTCGGGCATCCGCACCGGCTGCGCCTGAAACTCGAAAACAGCGTCGGAGAAGTGCTGGAGCAGGCCGATTTGGATTTTCAGCCCCATGAGGCAACCATGAAAAACGACCCGCGGCCTCCGACCGCCTGGGTCTTACCGGCTCGCCCCAACGGTTTTTATCGTGTTCGGGTGACGCTGGAACGCGACGGAGCTCCCGTTCTTGCCAAAGAATCGAGTTTCGTGGTCATGGATCCCGCGCCGGATCCCGCGCCGGGCGAATTCGGCTGGTCGTGCGAGAATGGACCGGGGTCGCTCCCCTTGATGGAACTGGCAGACATCGCTGCGCGATCGGGCGTCAATTGGTTGAAGATACCTCTTTGGTCGGCGGCGTACGCTTCAGAAACGTCCGAGTTCTCGACCTCGCGGATGACGCTGTTTCTCGACCGGTTAGACCAGCACAGCATCTCGCTGGTGGGGCTGCTCAGCGACCCGCCCGTGCGACTGACCGATAAATTTGCGCGACACTGGGTCGGAATTAGCAAGATCTTCACGCTGCCGCGTGAATTCTGGTCTCCATCTCTCGAACCGATCATCGCCCGCTATTCGTTTCGGATTCGTCACTGGCAATTGGGAAGTGAGACCGACGACAGTTTCGTAGGCTTGTCAACACTCCCGCAGACGGTGGCGGCTGTCAAGAAAGAACTCAACCGAATCGGCCACGATGCTCGCATCGGATTTCACTGGCAATGGGATCAGCCATTTCCTGACGTGGCGTC
>JAYTRB010000735.1:0-1911 GCA_043746425.1 Planctomycetia bacterium | reverse complement strand
GTGCTGGGACGTTCGGTCGACATGCGCAGGACGAGCCTTTGCGTACAACCAGGCGACAGCAACACCGCACCCAGTAAAGCGAACATCCATGTTCGATTTGCCATGAAAGCACTCCTTGCTTTCGACCCGCTGCAGCCAGCCTGTTGAAAAAGGGAGCTGGCTTCGAGCGGTATCTCGATAACTCTCGGGAAAAATAACCAGCCGCGAGGCGCCTGTTCCCTTTTTCAACAGGCCGCTACACCCCGCGAATCTTTCGGACAAGGCCCCGGCCTGCGCACGCGAAAAACAACCAGGCAACGTCCGCTTTCGTGACGACAGGCCGCTTGTCCCAGACACGGTATCCGATTCGGGCAATTCGGTCCAGAATTCTTTCGCCACCGCGGGCAAACAGTTCGATATCGACCTGCAGGCGCCAGGGAAAGGGAGCCAGCTCGGGAAGCGTCGCGTCGCGCCACGGCGAAAGCCATGATCGGGCCCGCTCGACCTGAAACGCCATCAACCTTAGAAAGGGGTCGTTTGTCACGCGGCTGTTCAAGTCTTCGCGAGAATACCCAAACTGCCGACAGTCCTCGTGCGGCAGATAAATCCTGCCAATATCGAGGTCGCGGGCAACGTCCTGCCAGAAATTGGCAAGTTGCAGCCCCGTGCAGACTGCGTCAGACCAACGAAAGTTTTCGGTCGTGGCTTGCTGACATAAATATAAGACAAGTCGCCCTACAGGGTTAGCACTCCTGCGACAGTACTCGACGAGCTGCTCGAACGTGTCATATTCGCGGACCGACTGGTCTTGCTCGAAGGCCGAAATGAGATCTGCGAAGGGCTCAATCGGGATGTTGAACATTCGAATTGTGGGCACTAATGCGACAAATACAGGATGGATGGCCCGCTCAGCGTAACAGCCCGCCAATTCTGCTCGCCACCAGGCGAGCAGTTTGAGGGCGCGGACGGGATCTGCGACTTCGTCTGCCAGGTCGTCGGCCCAGCGGCAATAGGCGTAAATATTGTAAAAATGTTGATGCAACCGCCGCGGGAGCAGGCACGAAACGATGGGAAAATTCTCGTAATGTGTGGTTGCCAGCCGTTGGCAATAAGCGTTGGCCTCGGCCAGAGTCGGTACCCGACCGGGTATCGATTGCGGCCCCCAGACAGCCAGTTCATCAGCAAACGCAGCACTCAATTCGCATCTCCCGCCAATGAGGAACATCGAGCGGTACTGTAAATGAAGTGCCATTCCGAATACAATGGGCTTATGTCTGTCCCTAAAGTTGTTATCGTCGGCCGTCCCAATGTCGGGAAAAGCTCGCTCCTCAATTGGCTGGCCCGGAAGCGCATCTCGGTCGTCGAGCCCACCGCCGGCGTCACCCGCGATCGCGTCACGTATCTCATGCACGAGAACGACCGCTATTTCGAGATGGTCGATACGGGCGGAATCGGCATCGTCGATTCTGACGATCTGAGTGAAGATATCGAACGCCAGATCGACACGGGCATCGATGAAGCGACGCTTATTCTGTTCGTGGTCGATGTCTCGGCGGGGCTGGTGGCGCTCGACCGGCATGTGGCCGACCGGCTGCGTAAGATTAATAAGCCGATTGTGCTGGTCGTCAACAAATGCGACTCACCGAAGCAAGACCACGAAGTCGCCGAATTCCACAGGTTGACCGACGCGCCCCTGGTATGCACCAGCGTTCTAGGAGAACGCAATCGCGACAAACTGCTGAAGGCGCTTCTGAAGGCGCTGCCCGCGGCCGAATCGATCGAGCAGGCCGACGGCGAGAAAATCGCGGCTGATCCTGAACTGAAGCTGGCGATCGTCGGCCGTCGCAATGTGGGAAAGAGCACCTTCATCAATGCGCTGGCGCAAAGCGAGCGAATGATCGTCAGCGAAATTCCGGGGACGACACGCGACAG
>JAYTRB010000734.1:0-6110 GCA_043746425.1 Planctomycetia bacterium | reverse complement strand
ACCGGCATTTCCTTTTTATGAATCAAGTTGTCGAAGACGACCGTCGCGCGAAACTGCCCCTTCGAGTCGACATAACTTCCACCGTCCTGAAAGACCATGACATTGGCCGGTTGTGAACCGTCGTACTGCTTCGGGACATAAACCCAATAGTCTCGTACCGTGCCGGGAAATACTTTTTCACTCGTCCAGGAATGCTTGGTCACCGCTCCCTTGGGAACGCTCTCTTGCACCTGGGAATCTGGCCCCAGTTGGTAATCGTCCGCCGCGAATAGCAGCGTTGGCACAATCGCCGCCAGAGCCCCCAGCAAAAAGCCAGCCTGACGGCACGAACCGGATAAACAAGCCCCAGCCCACAAATAATTCTGCGTCGGCATCTTGATGTCTCCTGGATGTTTGACCGGTTGCACCCAATATTGCATCTGCAATCCTGGCAATCACTACTGCGCGATGATACTGGCAAACCGGGACTTTGAAAACGCAGACGACGAAAAACGAGGATGGTGCAGCATGGAAAATTTGCCCATCCGGCAGGAACAGTTTTCCAACCTTTACTTTTCCGCGTTCTTGCAAGATTCAGCTCGTCACTTGCAAGCGCAAAGCCAAACGCGGAAGAATGCCTCAGCGATTCTTTGAAAGAATCATTCCGTTCAAACGCGACATCTTTTCGTCATGACTTCGGCTCTCGAGTGCGATCTCGAAACGGTGGGGAAATGATGGATACCCGAACTGTCACGAACCAAGGCACCTATTTATTGTTCTCGCCTCGTCACCCCAATGCCGATTGCAAAACGTGCCGCACCAATTCGAAAACCGGCTCCGATGCAGCACAGGTATCGATCAGGGCGAGCGGCGGGGACTGAACAAACTGGTGGCCGCACGATTTCTTCAGGCTGTCGCTCCGCTCCAGCCAGAAGATGAACGTCGGTTCGATAATCAGGTTGCCGCAATCCGCCTCGCCGCGATTCAAGTCCAGGAAGGTCACCTCGGGAAACACCGGCTTCAAATTTTGGATAAGATGAATTCGAGACTCCGCGCTGCCGTCGGCAAATGCCGCAACAAGCGGGCGGCGATGAATTCGTTGCCATAGCGCCTCGATCTGGACCTGCTTTTCCGGATGCACCAACCGAGGGGCGAGTGCGACCAGCGGATCGAGAACGAACCGGCGATACCAGGCTGCCGGATGCGGGACGACCAGCCGTGGCGAACGAATGATTTCAGATCCATAAAACAGCAGGTCCAGATCGAGCGTTCGCGGTCCCCAGCGAATAGCTCGCACTCGCCCCAATTCCAGCTCGATCGCCTGCAGGAGATCGAGAAACTCCGACGGGGACAAAGCGGTGTCGATTTCGGCTGCCGCATTCACAAACCGACTGCCCGCCTCGTCGCCCACAGCTTCGGTCTGAAGGTATTGGCTGACAGTAATGACCGCGGTGTCTCGGGCGTTTTGCAGCCGGCTGAGCGCCCTGTCAAACGTGTCGCCGACCGTTCCGAGATTCCCTCCCAGTGAAATGTAGCATCGCGGCATGGCTACGAACGCTGTGGTTTATGAACGAGAGCCCGTGTCGCTCGATCGTAACAACTTGAGCCAATCTTGCTCAAGGAGCGGCTGACTCTTCTGCGCGAGACGCCGACGCCGACAGTCAGCCGCTCAAGCCCAGTGTTCATCGGCTTATCGGCATATTCTGGTATACGAACGCAGCGACTGCGCAGACTCTGAATGGGTTGCGTACGTTGGTCTGAGCGGCGACCGGAACACGCACCCCCCAGTTTGAATTACGAATTAAGCCGATTTGCTGCGAGGGGACTCGAATTTCTTGCAGGATCTTACGAACCGAATCCGACCGCATTCAGAGCCGAATTGTTGCTGCTCCACATTCCGCCGGTGCCCCGGCCCACGGTGGCAACCGAACCAATAATCAGCATCAGAATCATCGCCAGCATGACGGCATATTCGACCGCGGTGGCTGCGTCTTCGTCACGCAGAAGAGAGATGATCCAATTCATGGTTGATTCCTTCCCGCGCCTTGACAGAATTGACCCGCGATAAGGCACCAATTCGAACCGTATTGGCAGGCATGGTGGCTATTCAAAGCGTAGGTCGAATTCCTCACTGTCCAAAAACACCGCTGAATTTTTCCATGAAATTGTAACCAGCACCATTCGGCCAGACGCAAATCCCGTGCAATCGGCACGACCGTGCCACCCGTCGTTCATTGAATCGCCTGCTATCGCGTCGCTCGCAATCGCGGATCCATTGCGTCTCGCAGGCCGCTTCCGATCAGGTTAAAAATTGTAACCGTGACGAAAATAGCGATCGAAGGCGTCACCACCAGCCACCAATACGCATAGTTTTCAGACCCGAGCTTGAGCACGCTTCCCCAACTTGGCGCGGGCAGTCGAATGCCGAAACCAAGCAGGCTCAGCCCCGCTTCGGTAATGATCGCTCCGGCAATTCCGAAAGGCGCAGCCACCAGCGCAGGGGCGAGCGAATTGGGCATAATGTGCCGGAAGATTACCCGCGTGCTGGTGAACCCCAAAGCGCGAGCAGCACTGACGTAATCGGCCGCGCGCTGTTTGAGAACTTCGCCGCGAATCAACCGCGCAATCGTCGGCCAGCCGGTAATTCCGATGACCACCATGATGATATAAATGCTGGGTCCAATCAGTGCCACGAGCGTCAGGATCAGAAAGAATGAGGGGAACAGCAGGACAATCTCGATGACACGGGAGATCAGCATGTCGAGCCACCCGCCGAAATAGCCGGCCAAGGCGCCCAGTACGCATCCGATCGTAAGATAAATCCCAACGGCCACCAGCCCGACTGTAATTGAGATCCGCGTGCCATAGATCATGCGGGCCAGTACATCGCTGCCGACATTGTCGGTTCCCAGCAGATGCGGAAATCCATCGTTCGATTTGCTGCGCTCAGGGGCCGGCTTTGAAAATAATGGTTTTTTATACGTCGAGCCGACAAGATCCTGTTCGGTGGGGCCGAAGGGAATCAGCACGTAGCGGCCGTACCGGGCTCCGTGTGAATCAAACTCCTCTTCGGCGAAGGTGCGGGCTGCGTAGCGATTTGTTGGGCAAAGCATGTCTACCGAAAACACAGCACACAGAAGCACAGTCACGGCGACGTACTCAAGCGACCCCCACCAGAGCCTCCGTCCCGCCGAAATTCCCATGCGAGCCCAGCGGCGGTTCTGGAGAATGACCAGAGCCCCGCAGAAGGGAAACCCTACCAGTGCCATATTAAACAGGAAATCGACCGGTTGAGACTGATTAAACAGGGCCCGAAACCACGGAAAAAGATAGTCATTGCCGTCCCAGAACCAGAGCGGCTGATCTGAACTGAGGAGCGGGGCGAATACGGCAACGGCGACCAGCGGCGCGAGGGCCCAGACAGCGCCGTAGGCCGCCCGGTTGTTCCGAAACTGCTTCCACACAATGTCCCAATAGGTTTCGCTTTGGTTCATCAGCCGTCTCCCTTGCCAGAGAAACTGATGCGAGGATCCACCAGGACATACAATACATCAGACAGCAGAATGCTGAGCATGACGACAATCGCGTCGATGAAAATGAGGGCCATGAGCGTAGGGAAGTCCTTTTGTTCGATCGAAGCCCACGACAGCCGTCCCATTCCCGGAATGCCAAATAGAAATTCAACGAGCACGCTGCCGCCCAGCATGGCCGGAAGAAAACTCGAAAATAACGTGATGATCGGAATCAGCCCGTTGCGCAAGGCATGTTTGAGGATCACCAGGGGTTCCGAGACCCCCTTGGCACGGGCCGTTCGAATGAAGTCCTGCCCAATGACCTCCAGCATGCTCGAGCGCGAGTACATAGCCAGCCCGGCCATGCTGAACAGCGACAGGCAGATGACAGGCAAGGTGGCGTGCCAGAAATAGTCCGACAGATAGGCGCCCGTTGTCATCGACACTGATCCCTCGGCGTGCAGGCCCAGCGTAGGAAACCATTTGTAGGGCGTGCCATAACAGAGCGCCATCAGAAAGAGCATTCCCGCTACATAGGCCGGAATGGAATACAAAAGAAACAGACCCATCGAAATCAGCCGGTCGGCCAGCCGCCCATGGCGCACAGCGCAAATGACGCCCAGCGGCACCGCGACCAGATAAATCACCACCTGTGCCATCAGCATGAGTGGCGCCGAAACCTTGACCGCATCCCAGATCTTCTCGCTGACCGGCTCGCGCGTCGCCAGGGCCGAACGCCCGAAGTTGAAAGTCGCCAGCCGCCATAACATGTGTCCGTATTGTGTATCGCTGATCAGCCGCATGCCGCGCGTCAGTTTCGAGTGCTTGTAATCACCGTGGTGCGATGCATAGTGCACACGCCAATTGCCCGCCACCTCTGCCACGGCGTCTGTCGACGCATCGAGCGGCACATCGAGTTTCAGAGGCTCAGAGATGTACAATTTCAGCACCACCGAGGCGACGAATCGCTCGGGCAGGGACGATTCGCCGAGCAACTTTTCAACAAAGAACCGCAGATCGTCGCGATCAAAACTCGCATCCTGCAATTTCTCGAACAGGACACTGCGATCTGTCTGGGCGACCAGGGCTGCGAATTGCTGCTCGAGTACGACCTTGCGATCGGGGTCAAGTGGTGAAAAAGTCCCTTCATTTCTGGTCCACCATTCCTTCCAGGCCGCGATGACCTTGGCCGTATCGGCGTCCGACGGGTGGCTCGCATAGGTATAAACGAACGGATCGAGGACCATCCGATTCAGGCAGCGAATGGTGCCGATCTTCAGTCGCGTATCGGAGTCGGCATCATCCAGCAGTGCGATCGCGGCGGGCACGCCGTGCAAGCCGGTGTCTTCACAGTACACCTGCACCCAAGCTTGAATCTTGCGCGCCAGACTGGCGAACTGCTCGCGATTCAGAAGGTTGGCGTCAAAATCGGGAATCTTCAATGAATGCAAGAATGCCAGTCGGCGTGCCGCATGGGGTTCGGGCGATGATGCCCCGAGGCCGGGAATCTCCTTTTGGATTTCGTCGAGTGACAACCCCAGATAATGCGCGGCGATGCGCATTGGACTCGAAAAATCGCTAAAGTAGTTGCAGTTCAAAAGCAGCGGCTTATCGAGTTTCAAGTCGCGCTTCTGAATGAGAAACGCCTCCCGCGTCTGACTCGATTGGCCGGCGGCCCCGCCCGCCCCCAGTTGAGTCATCAGCGGGTCGCCGGGGGCCAGCTGCATGATGCAAAACGAAACCACCGTTACCCCAAACAGCGTGGGAATCATCAGCAGAATTCGTCGCAGAACGTACGTCCACACAACTCGGGCGATCCTTCAAAGTCGGCGAGATTCAGTTCGACAGGGCGCGAGGTGTCTTCGCAAACCATTCGCGGGCGTCGAAACCCGGCCTGATTTTATAGTATTTGATGTTTTGCAGCCGGGCATCGCGAAACGCAGTTCTTTTTTCGGAGAACATGAATGTATACGGCTGGTCATCGTAAATCACCCGGTGCATCCGGTGATACAGTTCGATCTGCTTGTCGGCATCGAGCGTGACTCGCATTTCATCGATCAGCTTGTCCATTTCAGGATTCGCGTAACTGATGTAGTTGGAACTGTCGGGTACGTCGGCCTGGCTGGAATGCCAGACCGAGAACATGTCTGACTTCCAGTCCATGGCCCAGCCCAGCATACATGCGTCAAACTCCTTTTTGCGCAACTTCTGCAGCATCAACCCCCATTTCGCCGCTGAAATCTGCACATCCACGCCTACCTTGCGGCAGTTTTCCTTGATGATCTCGGCGATCGTCAGATAAGAAGGCGCGTCGGCATAAATCATCAGATCGAAACGGGCCGGAATTTTCTGTCCGTTGACCGTCTTCGAGCGGACGCCGCTGCCGTCGGTGTCCTCCCATCCCGCCTCCGACAGCAGTTGAGCCGAGCGCTCGAGATCGTGGGGTATTTCTGGAATCGTGGCGTCGTAAGCGGTGCTGCCGACCAGTAAAGGCCCGGTCGTTCGTCGCGCCAGCCCTTTGAAGACGATGTCAATAATGTCCTGGACGGGAATGGCGTGCGACAGCGCCCAGCGAACGCGTCGATCCTTGAAAAAATCGCGTTTCAGATTGTATCCGAC
>JAYTRB010000733.1:0-2543 GCA_043746425.1 Planctomycetia bacterium | reverse complement strand
CCACTCAAACCGGGTGCTGATCAGAAACTACGTGCCGAACCCAATCCCTGCGTAATCACCTAAACCGCCCCCCTCGCCGGAAGGCCGGTTACGCCCGTTTGATTCTTCAATACAACTTACTCGATGAATTCCGCGCGGCTCTGGCCCAGGGATGTGGCATCCACGATGACGTGGCTGCCTGGCGCCACAGGAAATAACGGCATCGGGGATCCCGTCAGGACGATTTGGCCTTCCGACAGGTGCAGGCCTTGCTCCGCCAGACGGCCGGCCAACCAACGCAGCGACTCGATGGGACGGCTCTTCGTCGAAGACGTCGCGTTTCCACCCCCCGAAGCGCCCTTGATGCATAGTGTCAGTCCGAGTTTCCCGCCCGGCATCACGCGGCGCTCCGTCTCGGCAAACACGAATCCCGCGTGCATCCCATTGCTGGCGATCAACTCCTGGCCTGACGGCCGATCGCTCTGCAGCACGAAGTGGTGCAGTTCGATCACCGGAAAGATGTCCTGAATGGCTTCCCGATATTGCTCGTCGGAAAGAGGCGAGCCAGGCAAATCCCTGGCGAGACGCACGGCAAATTCACCCTCTACGGCCAGGTTCGCGTAGTCTCCACATGAGAGTCGAACGCCCGCAGCATGGCAGCCTGTATCGAAAAGTCTACCGAAAATCGGCTCCCAAATACCCAATTGCTGCTGAATGGCCGCGCTCGTGCAGCCCACCTTGTAGCCGATGACATGTTCGCCGCGCTCTTCGCGCAGCCGGGCAATCTGCGACTGGAGAGCGTATGCCTGAGTGGTCGTCAGGTCGAGGGGTTCGGCAAAGCACCGACTCGGAGTGCGCGCGTCGTGATCTGCCAGCATCCGCCGAGCCAGTTCCTGAACATCAGCGACCATCGTTCGCCGTCCTTCGGTTTTCAAGCGACTATTTTCTCAAGCGACTGTTGCCGAATGACGCCTATCCATTTGAGAGTCGGTTAATCGACAAACATCAGTTCATTCGACATCAGCAGAACCTGAGCATAGCGTTCCTGCGGCGTCAGCGGCTGCTTATGGATCGGCTCGTCGATGACCGTTGAAGCCGAAATGCCCTGGAGGAAACGAAGCCCCCGTTCGATTTCTTCCGCCGAGGGATCGCGTTGATAGACGAGTTGATAGAGGTAGCAAACTTGCTGCAGTTCGTCATCGAGCCGTTTGAAGGGGGGCCGATTCACCATCGTGCAAGCCTGCTCCATGACAAAAGGGCTGTTCAGAAAAAAGAGCGCTTGTTGCGGCACGGTGGTGGCGTCACGCTGGGCAGTGGAAAGATCGGGGTTGGCAAAATCGAAGATACGGAACAGCGGCAGCAAGTCGTTGCGATCAATGGTTCCATAAACCGTGCGGCGACTGCTGCCGAAGCTGCCGTCCCGTTGCTTGAGCAGATCGAAGGGGCGCCCCCCGAAAGCATGGTCCATATTGCCCGCAACAAACAGCAGCGTGTCCCGCATTGATTCGAAGTCGAGTCGTCGGCGGTTCGCTTTCGAAAGCAGCCGGTTGTCCGGATCCAACGACTCATAGCGCCGTTTATTGTCGCTCTGTTGCTGGTAGACGCTCGACAGCATCAAGACGCGGTGTAGTTTCTTGAGCGACCAACCGTCCTCCATGAACCGCCAGGCAAGGTAGTCGAGCAATTCGGGATGGCTCGGCCGATCGGAACGCAACCCAAAATCGTCGGGAGTGGTCATCAGCCCCGCGCCAAAATGATGCAGCCAGATGCGGTTCACCATGACCCGCGCCGTGAGGGGGTTCTCGCGGCAGGCAATGGCGCGGGCCAGGTCGAGTCGGCCGCTGCCATGCGTGAACGGCACCCGTTTTTCTCCCGCCAGGATTTCCAGAAATTGGCGGGGAGCCTCGTCTCCCAGTCGATTCGGATTCCCACGGATGAAGACTCGGCTGTTCGTCGGCCGCAGACTGTCGATTAGCGCCATCGCTCGCAAAGGAGCGCCCGGATGATTGGCCTCAAGTCGATTGATTTCAGCCTGGCGTGGTTCCAACTGCATGAGCGCCGTCGTGCTGAATAACTGCCGCATCAATTCGGCCGGCAAGTTACCGGGGCTCTCCTTGCCGTAGAACACCTGGCGCAGCGCTTCCTGCTCGCCTTCGGGTAGCGTCTGGGGCGAGGCCGAGTTGGTCTCCCGATCGGCCTCGCTCTGCATCTCTTGCCATTGCTTGTCTGCGTCGTCGAACAAGGTGCCGTATCGCTCTGCAACATCTTTTAATGAAGTCGGTGGTTCGCCGGCAAAACACCGGGCCACTCGAGAGTTCACGGGATGGGCGAGAGAATTCGTGGCGATGCTGGCCGACAGTGTCTTTGCCCGGTCGGCGAATTCTGAAGTCGGCAGCGCGGCAAACGCGAACCAGGGGGCGAAAATCGGATCGGACTCCGGGTTCATTTTTTCCAATGCCTTCAGCCAATGCGTGGCGCCGGCCTGGAGTATTTTCCTGTCGCTCAACCCAAATTCTTCCTTGATGAGCGTGGCCAATTGAGCAGGTTCCCGGCTCAGGAGCAGG
>JAYTRB010000732.1:0-7084 GCA_043746425.1 Planctomycetia bacterium | reverse complement strand
TCTGCGGAACGACGTACACGCTGCGGACGCAGACCGAGGTGGCAAAGACCCGCCCGTGGCGATCGACAATTTCTCCCGGTCGCGCGGGAACATTTTCATGAAAAATGCGTTGCCGCGCCGCCAGCCGTTCAAAATCGCCACCGCTCGTCAAATGAAGTTGAATCAGCCGCCCCGCCAACAAGAGGCACAGCACCAGCATGGCCGTCGCGACCAGCATTTCGCGCGGCACCCGCAGTCGCCTGGCCGGGAGTACGCGTCTTCGCAGGTTGAGAAAGGCAAGCGGCATTCACGGAACCGGCTGGAGGGACTGCGCGCGGGGAGTATGGTGTATTCAGACGTGTCGGTCGGAAAGTTTCTGGCCGGGCTGGGTCTGAGTTTTTAGACCAGGGTCAGTCAACGACAGGCAGACGCCTGTGATTCAACCCTGAGCTTCTGCTCCGGGAATATCGACTCACCGGGCGACTCAGGGTGACCGGCGCGGGCTGGCATGCGCCTTGTGCGGCCCCGTGCGCTTCTGCGACCGGTTCGACTTTTCTGGTTGTGAGGGCTTTTCGGAGAAGTCAGGCTGGTCATCGTCGAGTTTGTCGACGAGCCGGCTGGGTGCGCCCAATTGTTGCGCCAGCACTCGATTGGAAGCGTGCTGTTCCAGAAGCACCTCCAGGCGGTACTGCTGGCGGCTGACGATGCGCTTCAGTTCAAGATTGCGCTTCTCCAGCGCCGTCCCGGCGAGAGAGATTAGAACTATCAGAACCAGCGCTGCGGCAAAACGGAAGAACATCGTTGTCGATTATCGGCGCCGGTCGGCCTCGGGAACGAGGCTCAATCGACTGGCATCTGCGGGAAGGCGGATGACAGTGCCAAGCGTCAGATTATCCGGGTTTTTCAGGACTTCGGAGTTCTTCTCGAAAATCTCATGCCACCGGGAAGCGCGTCCCAGGTGCCGCTGGGCAATGCTGCCCAACGTGTCGTCGGCGCCGATGCGGTAAAGCGGTTCGCCGGTCTTGCTGTAAAAGTACCCGGAAGAAGCTGTCTCAGAGTCCGCGCGTGCCGGCCGCTCATCTTCGTTGCCTTCCGTAAAAGGCTTTTCAAACTGCGGCCGGCCGCCAGAAAGGTCGCTTGACCCGCTGGTGGGTTTTGCCGCGGGGGCTCGTTTTTCGATGAGATCGGCGTATCGTTCTTCAAGAACCGCGGCGGGGGGCGTCAGAATCTGGGTACCAAGACGCATTTTTTGCGGGTCGGAAACCCGATCCTGATTGTGCCGGGCGAGCGCCTGATAATACCGCCCGGTACCGTATTGCTCGCGCGAGATTTTCCAGAAAGAATCGTCGGGGGCGACGCGATATGTGTCGCTTACAGGATCTGAAACCTGAGAATTGCTGGTTGCGGGCGCGCGTGTCGACATCAGCCGTCGATCGGCCGCGGGCGTCATAGGCGTCGTGCGCGGTTGAAAACCGTAGGCTCCGCCGCGTGACGATTTCGATGACAGACTGTCGCCATCGCGGCCGGTTACGGGGGCTGGCGGCGCTTCGTCAAGCTCAGCTTCATCTTTGAATGCTGCTGAATCGGCTGTCGAATCGAGCCGATTTGCTGTGGTCCGAGAGGCCGTCCTCTCTGCCGATTGACGATCGCCGCTGGCCGGACGAATAACAACCGTCTTACTGCTGGCGCGGCGCGTGGTCGTTTCTTGTGGCACGAATCCGTCGAGCTTTTCGCCGAGTTCGGGGTCATCACTGGCTTCGACAATCGAGATTGCCGGGCCGCCGGAAGAGCGTTTGGGTCGGGCAGTCGGCGTTCGACCTGCCTCGCGATAGCCCTCCAGCATTCCGTCGTCCGCTTCGCCGCCGCCCACTTGTTCAGAGTCGTCATGCGCCGAGAATCGGGGACCGGAAGTGAGCTGCGATCGATGTGGTTCGCGACCTTGACTGCCAGATCTGCTGCGATTGTTGACGGCCCTTTGATCGGCAGAATTCGCCAACGCATCGAGTGTCGGCGTTGATGCTTCTTCGTCGCGAACAGAGGGCGACTGCTCTGTGATTTGCGGTTCGGTGTTATTCGCATCGCCGGACGGAGAATCATCATCGTTTAACTCAAGACTTTCGCGAAACGACTTCTGTCGCGAGTCGTTACTCAAGGAATTGCGGTTCGACGGGGTGCGATCTGATGAGCTGCGGCTGTTGATTGGCATGGCATCTGAGACTTGCACGCGACGCGGTTCTTTCGTGGCACTCGTCCGGCCTTCGATGGATGATTTTTCAACCGGCAGATCGTCAAAGGGATCGCCACTTGCCGTCAGCTGGGTATTGGCATCGAGGTCGTTTGGTTCATTGGACTGGGCGAGCAATGTTTCATCTTGCCCGGCAGCGTCGACAGTCACGTCATCCGCTGTGTGATTGAGCCACAGGCGCGTGTAGGCGACATAACCGCCCCCCACCGAAGCCAGCGCGAGCGCGGCGACGAGAGCAATTCGTGGCGTGCCCCGCCGCGGCTTCTTCTTTGCGAACCCCCAGTCGGGGGCAGCCGCCGGTTTTTCGTCGTTCTTGTCTGATTTGTCGGTCGCCTTCGTGCTGGCGATCTTATCGGCGACGGCGGCGGGCGTCGCGACCGCCGCAGAAATCTTGGCGCCGGTGGAGAACGCGCCGGTCGCGGGAGTGTGCGGGGCGACGACAGCCGCTGCGGCAGCCGTCGCGGCAAACGTCGTTCGCGGAGGCAGCTTTTCGGCACTGGGATCGGGCTTTTTCAGCTCGGGTTCCCTGGGGGCAGCTTTCTCGCTGCCCGCAGCCGCGCCGAGCGCGAGCGAGGGTTGAAACGCTGTTCCGCGGGGGAAGCCGATATCGGTTTGGGGCAGAGGAGTTGCCATAGGTTCGAGTCTCGAAACGCCTGCTTCACCAGGCGGTCTTCCAAGGAATGAAAACTAATGACGACGACGATGCCCCCCGGCTTAAGACAGTTATACAAGACCCCCTTGACGGCTGCTTCGAGTTGGTCGAGCTCATTGTTGACGGCGATCCGCAAGGCCTGAAAGACGCGTGTGGCGGGGTGCCGGCTTCCCGGGCGGTGTGCGCCCCGCTGATGCGGCTTGCCCGAAGGGCTCTCGCCGACAACCGCGTCGGCCAGATCGCGACCCGTGCGAATCGGGCGCCGCGCACGCCAGGCCACAATGTTGCGGGCGATTCGGCGGCTGTGTGGTTCTTCGCCATAGAGTTCAAAAATCTGACTAAGCGCGTGTTCGTCAAGCCGGGCCACCAGCCCGGCGGCCGGTTCTCCCTGACTGGTATCGAACCGCAGATCGAGCGGTCCGTTTGACGCAAAGCTGAAGCCCCGGGTCTGATCGGCCAACTGGTCGGACGACAGCCCCAGGTCAAGCAGAATGCGATCGACCGCGGGAATGGTAAGGCCGGCCAACACGTGTGGGAGCTCGGCATAACTGGCCTGGTGGAGGTGAAAAGTGAAGCCCGAGAGTTGGTGGGCGGCAATTTCCAACATCCGGGCATCGCGGTCAAGACCGATTAGCACTCCCTGAGGGCCAATTCGGTTGAGAATTTCGCGACTGTGGCCTGCAGCGCCGACGGTTCCGTCGACGACAGTCAGTCCTGTTTCGAGTTGTAAAAACTGCATTACCTCTTTCACCAGCACCGGAATATGCGTGTGTCGACCGGGATCTTCCGTGTTTTTCTCGGGAACCGACATGGAACGCACCGGGGGCTCTGTGGGAATGCGGGGTAGAAGAAAAATCAATCTCGAGCGTCACCGTGTGGTTTCCGACGAAAACCGGATCGCGAAGAATGACTTGAATTCAAATTAAACACTGCAACACAGTGACACACACGCCACAGAATAGAGGTTCAGAACCACGAATCCAACGATGGACGAGAACAAGAGCTTCATTTCGAGATGGCGTGGCGTGAGCTTCGTCCGTCTGTCGATCGCTGTTTTCGTCGATGGCGAGCAAACCGGGCCACAACCGTGAGGACCAAGCGGGTGGCGCTGAAGGGGGGCCGCAGCCCGGCTCGAGAAGCTACGGAGAATTATTCGCCTCGGGCGAGTTCCATCTCACCCGTGCGAGGCGAATAATTACGGTCGGCGTCGCGGCCTTTTCCGCCCGTCCTTCCGTGGCGTCCATCCATGTCCGCCAGTATGCGCTGCCCGGTTCATGGCGGCGCATCAGTTGCTCCAGGATCTCACTTCTTCATCAGGGGTGTCTATCGGTGGAAAGCAAATGATCCCGGAGCAATTCTCAACAAATCCTCGTGACTTCTCTTCTTGCACTCAATTCGACTCGTGAATTCGATTTCGCTGATTCTTTGACCTCTGACATTTTACTACGAAATTCATACGAAGGCTTGCCGCGCGATTTCATCGAATGCGACCTCTTTGGCGGTCAAGAACTTGTCCCAAGCCGCGGCGTCCCAGATTTCGGCATGGTCATGGACACCGACGAGCACCACGTCGCGTGATAAGCCTGCGAAGGCGACCAGTCTCTCGGGAATACGAATCCTGCCCTGTGCATCCATCTCGACCCTTTCGGCTCGGGAGTAGAACAGTCGCTTGTATTCACTGACTTCGACGCGATTGGTTGATTGTTTGGCGATCTTGCGAGCCAGTCTTTCAAACCCGATTGGAGAATACAGCACGAGAGATTTTTCAGTTCCTGGTGCAACATAGAAGTTGCTGAGTTCGGGTTCGCTGAAGTCTTCACACAATCGTTTGGGAACTGCCAGTCGCTGCTTTTCGTCGAGCGAACGTGTGTAAGTTCCCGACAGAACCATTATTCACCATTTATCCCCACTGCTCCCCACGCGGACCCAATGTACCAAGGTGCCTGTGAACGTCAAGAGAATTCCATAGATTTCTTTTTTCGAGGCTGGCAGATTGAATGCAGGTCTATATGCCACATAGGATTGAGACAATCTATTTTTATGTATTTCCCGAACCGCGCCAGAAATGTCGGTTGCAGGAGATCGCGCTTCCACCGGCCTGGGGTTCGGGACGTTTGCCTCCACCATTCTGACGCTCAGAACAGGGGCGCGAGGCACTCTTTCAGTCGCAGGGGGGATTCGGGTCGAACGCGACCTGCGAGATGCACGATGGGTTCCTGAGCGTATGCCCCCTTGATTCCCGTCGGTTCTCGCCCCATCAGTTCGCGGCCCATCAGTTCGCGCGCGTGAAGGCCAGCCAGTCGCGAGTCCAAAAGTCGGCCAGCGACAGCGTGAACAGAATGGCCAGCCACAGCAAACCGGCGGCGACCACCAGCTTGATGAGGGGTATACTTTGCCGCACATGCATAAAATACAGCGCGATCAGAAACGCTTTGACGGCTGCGATCAGCACCGCGACGACGAAATTCAAACGGCCCAGATCGTGCCGCGCCGCCTCGACCGTCAGTGCGACCAGCAACAACAGAACCACATACACGAGGCCATACGTGCGGATTTCAGAAGGCTTGTGCGGCATGATTAGCGAGCGCCGATCAGGTACAGAAGCGGGAACAGGAAGACCCACACGACGTCAACAAAGTGCCAATACAATCCGATCACGCGGACCGGGGCCGAGAAATCTCCCTGCAGGCCGCCACGAATCGCCTTAATCCACAACAAGAGCAAGATTCCCAGCCCGATCAGCATGTGCAGGGCGTGAACGCCAGTCATCAGAAAGTAGAGGTCGAAGAACATTTCGGCAGGCCCGGGCGAGGGCCCCTTCCAGACGAAAGGGAGCCCCAGAAGCGGCATCATTCCGTGAACATACTTGTGATGATATTCCATCCCCTTGATGCCGAGGAACACGCACCCCAACACCATCGTGGCGCCCAGCAAAATGACGAGTTGCCCGCGTTTGAGCGACTGGGCGGCATGAACGGCCAGAGCCATCGATAGACTGCTGGTCAGCAGCACGATTGTGTTCACTGTGCCCCAGAACAGATCCAGCTCGTGGCTGGCAGCTGCAAAGGCGGCTTCGTCCTGGGTGCGGTAAATCGTGTAGGCTAGAAACAACCCGCCGAAGAACATGATCTCGGTGCATAGAAAAAGCCAGATCCCCAGATCATCGGCCTCATTTTGCTGCTGCATGTCGTCGAACTGATGCGCCAGGGGAGACGGCGCAGTGGCAGGAATTTCGCGGCTCATGGCACCTCTCCTTCGGCCGACAAACGATCAATTCGCTGGTAATCGTAGGCTTCGTCTACCACGACCGGCGTCTCGGCAAAGTTATCTGTGGGGGGTGGCGAGGCGGTCTGCCATTCGAGCCCCGTCGCCCGCCAAGGGTTTGTCCCCGCGATCTTGCCATAGCGCAACGACCAGATCAGATAGGTGAACGGGAAGATGTATCCCAGGCCCAGGATCGACGCCCCGGCCGACGACATCACGTTGAATAACTGGAATTCCTCGGGGTACACGTGATACCGCCGCGGCATACCCAGGTACCCCAGAATATACTGTGGGAAGAATGTCAGATTGAAACCGACGAAGATGAGAATCGCCGAGAATCTCGCCCAGCCCTCGGGATAGAGCCGTCCCGTTATCTTGGGCCACCAGAAGTGGATGCCGCCCAGGTAACCCATCACCGCCCCGCCGACCATGATGTAGTGGAAGTGGGCGACGATGAAGTACGTGTCATGCACATGGACGTCGACGGCTAGGGCCGCGACAAACAGACCCGTCAGCCCGCCCATCGTGAACAGGCCCACAAATCCCAGTGCGTAGAGCATTGGCGTGTCGAAACTGATTGACCCCTTATGGAGCGAGGCAGTCCAATTGAACACCTTGACGGCCGAGGGAATGGCCACCATGTAGGAAAGAATCGAAAATGCCAGACCCGCATAAATCGACTGCCCGCTGACGAACATGTGGTGGCCCCACACCAGGAAGCTGAACACGGCAATAGCGACGCTCGAAAAACCGATGAACGCGTAGCCGAACGGCCGCTTGCGGCAGAAACATGGAATGATTTCGCTGACGACGCCCATACTGGGGAGAATCATGATGTACACGGCCGGATGCGAATAGAACCAGAACAAGTGCTGAAACAGAATCGGGTCGCCCCCCAGACGCGGGTCGAAAATGCCAATGCCCAGGAGTCGCTCCAGGCCCAC
>JAYTRB010000731.1:0-6021 GCA_043746425.1 Planctomycetia bacterium | reverse complement strand
AACATTTCGCGGCGAGGTTCGCGGAGGCCGCGGCCGAAGAGCGTCCAGAGGTGGTCGCGGTCGACGACGAGGGGGCCGAGCATCGGCTGTTTATCGGTGAGCTTTTCAATAGGCAGGCGTGCGGTTTCGGTACCGGTTTCAGGATTGAGCCACACGAGAACCGGACGCCAGGCCTCGTTCGGTTGCGATTCGCGCTGGGCCAGCACGAGAGCTCCAGCGGTGGGGCAGACGTGGGCGTCGAGCAATTGCTCAGCATCGTACTGCCACAGCAGTTTGCCGGTGTTCGCGGCATGGGCCTGCCAGCCGCGCGTGGTTTCGACAACCAGCCGCTCGCCTGAAATTCCGATCAGCCGGCGCACATCGGGAAGGGGTTGCTGCCAGACGCGCCGGCCGGTGTCGAGGTCGAGAGCTTCGACGGCGAAGACTCCTGGTTGGGTGACGAAAAGGCGATTGCCGAGCACCAGGGGAATGCCAGCCGATTGTTCACTGCTGGCGGGAGCCTGAGCGGGGGGAATCCACATTTGCCGGCGGACCCACAAGGGCCGGCCGCTGAAATCGCAGCAAAAGACGGTTCCACCGGCAATGGCGACGAGCCGCGCCCCCACGACGGCCGCCTGGCAATTGAGCTGCTTGTCCCACACGTTCTTGAGTTGAATGACGGGTTGCTGCGACATGATCTCGCCCGTCAGCGGATTGACGAGCGCCAACTCAAGCGAGAGCAACCCGTTGTCAAGCGGCGCCGATACAGTGAACACATACAGCCGGTCCTGCAGAATCAAAGGGTCAGAAGCAACGCTGACCGAAGTGTGCGTCGTCCAGCGGATCTTACTGTTGACCGCGTGCACGCAGACAAGCTCGGGGCCGGATTTCGACAGTCGGCGAACGAAGATTCGATCGCCCACAACGACTGGCCGCATGGGAACGAGCCCCCACGCATGCGTTGGGCCTTGTTCCTTGTTAAGGGGCACCGACCAGTGCTGTTTACCCGTAATGAGGCTGAACGCCGTGGCCTGAAATCGATTCGTGACGAAGAGCATCTTGCCGGCGATCGTCCCCGCCGACTGGCGGCCGGCCCAATCGACGTTCCCTGCGTTGGAATTCCCCGCGTCCGTTCCGACATCGCCGGGGAGGGCCCCCCGGCCATGCACGTCATACCGCACCGGTTTAACTTCGGCCTGCGCCGCCGCCTCGGCTGCTACCAGCGGCGCGCCGTTGCCCGAGCCGGCGTGGTTCTTCATTTCGGCAATCAATTGCTCGAAGGCCGCGATCGTCATCTGTGCGTCCTGGAAGACGACCGGCTCAGTGACGGGTTGCCCGACATCGCGTCCCAACATGGCCCCCGCCAGCCGCAGGCGCGCCGCGAGAGTTCCCTTTTGTTCTGGGTCGGCACTGCGCAGGGCAATTTCGAATTCGGCGGCGGCTTCGGCGAAATCGCCGTCGGCAAGTGCCCGGTCTCCCAGCCATTGATGAGCGGCGGCCGCCGATGGGGTTCCGTAAAACTGGACGGCCAAGGCCTGCAAGAGCTGCGGCCCCGCGTCGGCCAGGGCCTGCTGTAATCGCAGCCGGCCCAGCGTACCGAATTGTTCAACCATCGTCAGACGAAGCCCGGGATAGTCGCGCATGGCGGTATCGACCGCCTGCGGAAGCGATAGCAACAGCCGCGGATCGCGGCCATCAGGAAGCAGCCCCAAAGCCAGCTCGGGCTTTACCCCCAGAATGATCTGGCAAGCGTCGCGATACGATTGATCGCCCAGGCTGGCTTCGAGCTCGGCCAGCGTGTTGAAACCCTCTTTGCTGAGCACGACGGCAAGCGGATGCTGCCAGTAGACCGAGGCCGACGCCGGGCCTTTTTCGTGGCGTCGTTTGTCGGCGAGGGCCCGGGAGGCGTTCGCGGCAGCCCATTCGACCAGCGGGTGGAGACGCTGCCGGTGGTCGGGCCAACCCTGTTCGGGCACAGCCGGACGATTATAGAGTTTGAGCCGCCGGCACAACTGATGAACGTCGTCCCATTGATCGGCATACACGCGAAACAACAGCTCGGCACTGGCCAGCGACTCGGGCATCGTCTGAAATTGTGCCGTCGTCCACAGGGGGGTGGTGAACAGTGCACGGCCTGCCTTTGACCAGGGTTCGCGGTCTCCTTCGCGCATCAGTTGCTTTCCGAGCCGTTCGTAGAATTGGCTCAGCCTGTAACTCTCTGGCTGGTCCCACGCGTCGTACAGCTCGGCAGCCTGGTTGATGACGCGCAGCCGCCCGGCCGAAGACACCTGGCGAACAAGATTCTCTTCCAGCAATTCGTTGAGGAGTGCATTGCCGAGTTGTGCCGGAGGAATCGCTGCCAGCGTGCGAAGTGTGCAGGCCTTACGCCAGGTCACCGCATCGACGCCGGCCGGCTGACTCGCCTCAACGCGGGTCTGCCATGCGGCGCGGTTGGCGTCGCCAACAAGAACACTGCCGGGCACTTGTTGGCTCAAGGCACCATCGGCCAGCTCAGAAATGGCAGACAGCGGGCAGATGCGCAGTTGTTCGAGCGTGATGCGCCGCGGGGCATCGGTTTTAAAACTCATCAGCCCCACATGAGACCAGCCGCCGGCCAAACCGCGCATGGGGTCGAACGCCCGACTCCAATGCGTGCCATCGCCGCTCGTCCAACATTTCAGCGTGCCGCTGCCGGCAATCAGGCGCAGCCATTGACCCGCGGCAATGCAGGGCACGGGCTGCTGGTTGACGTCGGCTGCAAATTCAAAGTTTCCAGCGTCGGGGCGGATCAAACCGATGCCGTTCTGCCCCGATCGCTGTTCCCGCAGAATTCCCAAGGCGTACATCGGTTTCCCCGCGTCGTCGCCTAGATAGACGCCCGTTGCCGGAGAGGCCTGGCCCAATCGGAAAATGATTTCAAACAGCCCCAATTGGGGAATCTTTACGGCGGCCCACGAGGTTGCGGCACCCTTGTCGGCCGAGAGTTCGATGGCTCCGTCGCCGACTTTGTTCAGTTGCACGCCCTCGGCGAGTTGTTTCGTCCAGGCGTGTGTCGCGGGTGCCGCGTCGGCAAAAAGGCTGCGCTCGGGCGTAAGGACGTCGTCGGGGGCTGCTTCCCCTCGGTACATCGCGAATGTCCGCAACCAGGCATGTTTATCAAAGTAAACGTCGGTCGGAAGTCCGTCGAAAGGAACCGTAAGCAGCCGAATATCACCGCGGTTCATGACGAGGGCACCAGATTGAAGCCTGAGTTCGATGATTCCGGCGAGGCTGCGGTCGTAACGGTCGTTGTCGGTGGCGACAAGCGCGAATGTCGCAGGCTGAGGTTCCTGTCCCTTGCGGGTCGTGCGGTAGGCAGCCCAGGTCGGCCGCGGGTGCTGATAGTAGCGAAGCGATACGCCCTGGCGACCGTTCCAGAAGTCAATCGCCAGGCCGTGATGGTCGAAAGGGGCAAGCGCGAGGACGGCGTCGGTCGGCCAAGGGGCGCGCAGCCGCAACATGCCATCGAAACCGGCCACGACGACGTTCCCACGATTTGTTTCGAGAAATTGGTGGTGCTGCCCGAGAACCGGCGCCAGCCAGCGGCTCAGCTGATTCTTGCTGATGCCGCGGGGGACATCGTCGACATCCTCAAAGGCCGCGCCGGCAAACGAGCGGCGGGGTGCTTTCGGACTGAGCTCGGGCCATTCATCGGCCGGGGGTGGGGCGACGGCAGGATCGGAACCCACTGGATTGGCTTGGGGTTCAGGGGCGGCCTGCACCTTCTCGGCCATCGGTTTCGGCTCTTCTTCGGGCGAAGCTGCGTCGGTATCGCCGCCGGCGACAGCAGCATCGCGCGTCAAACCTTCTGTCGCAACAGCACTGGGTAAGCTGGCGAGGGGCGGTTCAAGGGTGGCGATGCGCGGCACTGCTTCGGCCGCGGCCGTGGCCTGCCTTGTTAAAGGTTGCCGTCTGTCGGAATTCGAAAACGCCAGCCACAGCAGGACGACGATTCCCAATCCCAGAGAGGAAGTCCATCCCAGAATGGCAAGTACGTGACGGCGCCCCGCGGCATGCACGGCCGCGGCGGCGTAGATGCCGTCGGCCGAAACCGCCACGCGCCCCAGGGCCTGGCTGAGATATTCCTCCATCTGAAGCTGACCGCGGAGCGTGTCGAGCAACTCGGGCGAGTGCCGCAGCCGCTCGCGCAAGAGTTGAATCTCGTCGAGCGACAGCTCTTCGGGAGCCTTGTCTTGTAACAGTTGAATGAGTTCCTGGTCGGTCATGACTTTCGGCCGTCAATTCCAATCTTTTGATCGAGACAGCGTTTGAGCGCCTGTCGCGCGCGAAACACGAGAAGCTTGACAGCGCCTTCGCTGCGTTTGAGCTGCACGCCGATCTCAGCCAGGCGCAAGTTGGCGGTATAGTGCAGGTCGATGGCCTGGCGTGCGCTCTGGCCGAGCCCCGAGAGGCATTCGGGAAGCCAGATGAAAATGTCGTCGTCGGGCTCGCGGGTGTCGTTCTGCAGCAGTTCTTCGAGTTCGAGGCAGAGTTCTGTCCAGGCGGTCTGCCTGATGCGTTTGGTCTTGCGGGTGTGTTCGCGAAGCAAATTGCGGGCAATTCCCAGGAGCCAGGGGCGGATGAGCTGCGTGGTATCGAATCTCGCCCGCGCCAGGTAAAAACGCAGAAAGACTTCCTGTGTCAGGTCTTCGGCGTCGGAGTGTTGCTGAAGACGGGCCCGCAGAAAGCCATACACGGCGCTCTGATGCTGCACAATAAGTGCTTCAAATGCAGCTCGATCGCCGCGAAGCGCACTTTCGATGAGGGCCTTATCGGGCATCCGTTCGTCCATACCAATTAGTTGACGAAAACAGCGACCGCGGTTACGACAACCATAATAGCTCCGATGCCCAGCTTGCCGACCGTCCCGAACACACGGCCGATCATCGCCGCCCGGCTGACGGCCATGCGCTCTTCGTCGGTCTTACCCTTCCAGGATTCGCCGGCGTAAGCCCCACCAAAGGCACCCAGAGCGCCCCCTGCGACCGCTCCAATCAGCGGGCCGACCACCGGAACCGGAATAAAAACCCCCAGAAAAGTCCCGGCGACGCTGCCGAACATGGCCCCCACCACGGCGAGGACCATTCCCCGGCGGCTTCCCCCCTGTTTAGCGACTCCTGCCGCACCCGCGGCGAATTCAATCACTTCTCCTGCGGCGGCCAGGCAGGCGACCGCACCGATACTCAACCAGCTCACCGTCTGGACACCGTCGAGGCGCACGGTCAGTGCAAAGAGGAGCGTAAGGCCGACAATGAACCAATTCCCGGGAAGCGTCACCAGTGTCGCCGCCAGCGCACAGACGTTGAGCAGAACAAGAATTACGGCCAAGGTGTAGTACCAGAACGGGCTCATTCCTCAATCATCGTGGCAATCGGCAAGATTGGCAAGGCGATAACCGATGTCGAAAACCGAAATCTAAAATCCGTCACTTTGCGTCACACCGCAACGATTCGGGCAAGAAACGACGAAACCGTGGCGCTCCACAGTTGAATTCCTGGCGAGCAGCGGTAACATTGCGGTGTTCGCACTCGGCACTCGCGCCGGGTTCGGGCAAAGACCTGGGTGTCTCCCGCGGCTTGTTGCCGAGGAGAAGAATAGGGAAGACGGTGTGAATCCGTCGCGGTCCCGCCGCTGTAACCGGGGACGAAATCTGCGATAACCACTGTGCGCAACGTGCGAGAGAGCCACAACCGGCTTCTCGAAGACGGGCCGCGGGAAGGTGCAGAAAGTAGTTTGATCCGGAAGTCAGAAGACCTGCCCAGTCGTCAGAAATACGAACGATTCTTCGTGGAAAAGACCTTGTCGTCAAAGGTCAGTCGCTGCGCCGAAATGTCGTTGCGTGCGCGCACTTCGCCGTGCCATCGTTTCAGGTCGGATGACGGTTTGCCGTCTCTTGCTCGATTTTGATTTCTGCTCAAGAGGTGGCGAGCAGTACCTTGACGGCATCATGAATTTCCCGGGGACTCGTTTGGACGCGCCGCGCGATTCGCCAGATGAGTGCGG
>JAYTRB010000730.1:0-3067 GCA_043746425.1 Planctomycetia bacterium | reverse complement strand
GCGGCAAACGCGTTTGAAGGAACCCTCACCCTTCGCAAAGTGGCCGGCGGCAAACAGGTCGACGCCAAGATCGTTGAACCGCTTTACCTGTCTCCCTATTCGAGCCGTTGGGTGCAGTTTTACCCGTACATCAAATCGGACCAAGATCAGTGGGAGATCTCATGGGGATCAAAAGCGGCCACCAGTTTCACGTTGTCGAATGTGCGCGCGGGGAAACCGGCAGTCATTCTGCTGGATGACCCCGATGCAATCCCGCAATCGGCCGGGGCGATCAGGCGGCTCGCCGACAATCTTTTTCCCCCGTATGTGACCGCGACCGATGGTCTGGCTGCAATCATCTTAGATCATGTTCCACGATGGGATCCGGCCCGCCAGAAGTCGTTTCTGGAATGGCTCAAACGCGGCGGCCGCGTTTATGTACTGCAATCTTCCGAAGGTAAGTTTCCCGAATTCGCAGGTGAATTGCAGGTGCTGAGCACGGCGGTCGAAAAACGGCGTGTGGGTTCGGGACATGTCTACCACGTCGAACGGACGCGCCGCATGCTCGATCAGCACTTTATCGAGGACGTGATCGGCGCCCGAATCGACCCGGGGCGCAATGCCGCTTCCGAAGCCGGGCTGACCGATCCTGTCAGACCGGCTGACCCGCCCGGTGCAGCCTCCGCGACCCTCGCCAGCTACGGAATCTTCAACGTGAACTGGGATCCTGAAGAGAAGCTGTTGACCGACTTGAAAAAAATGTCGCTTCCCGAGCATAACTGGCTTCTGATTCATTTACTGGCGTGGATTTACCTGTGGCTCATCTTTCCGGGATCGCTTACGTTGGGTCGCAAGCACGGCGGCGATTTTCGAGTCACATTCGGTTTTCTTCTGGGGACGGTGGTGGTGTTCAGCCTGGCGTTTCTATTCGTCGGACGGCGTGGCTACAACGAAGCGACTGTGCTGAATTCGGTGGCCATTGCCCGCCAGCAAGTGCCGGGTTTTTTTGACGTGACGCAATGGTCGAATGGCTTCGCCGTCGAGGGAGGAGACTATCTGTTTACGCATGCCGGAACGGGTCGAATCTACTCTTCATGCCAGGACCAGGAAATGGTCCGCGACGAAATTCAGAACGGCCCCGAGGCCCACTTTCTGGCCGACTTGCCTCCCTATTCGTCGTGGGTGTTTTCGCACCGCGGAGTCTTTGAATTGCAGGCCATTGACGTCGAGGTTGAAGACTGGCTTACGATTCAAGATTCAAATCCGCCAAAAGTGACAGTACGCAACTCCGCAAAAGCCGCCATTGTTCACGACGACCGTGCTTTGGGGAAACTGAAACTGAAGAAGGGCAAGAGGTTTCCTGACGAGTACCTCGAATTGTGCGTGCTCTATGGCCGCAGGGTTTACAGCCTGAATGTCACGGCAGACCATATCGAATTGGGACGCGAAGTTGGGACGCTCGCGACGCTCATCAGAGTCGCCGATTACCATGAGGACGGCTCGATGTTCAATTCCTTCAAAATGCGCAGTAACGAGATTCAATCGCGGGGGCCGCCGACGCAAACCGAAATGTTTCATTCTGAGTTTTATCCGCTCCTGGCTCGCAATCTCGATCTGACCGACCAGTTAGAGGTCGAACAATTTGCGCTGGCGAGCGACAGGGCGCGTTTGTTGATTTACGCCCCCATGCCGCCCGGTCTTCACACCCAAGAGGCGCGGTTTACCCGGCAGAACGGTTACGTGCTGTACATCGTGGATGTTTACGAACCGGAATCATGATGAGTGAAATTCAATCGAGCCCGCGGGCCATCGAAGTTCGAAACCTAAGTCAGTCATTTGGCGAGCGCTGGGCTGTGCGAAACGCGAGTTTCGAGGTAGATGCGGGTTCACTGCACGGGTTCGTCGGCCCCAATGGGGCCGGCAAGACAACATCTCTGAAAATCATCTGCACCCTCATGGAGCCGCAAGCCGGTACGATTCGCGTTTTCGGGCAGGACGTGCGGCTCTACGCCCGTGACGTTCGTCGGCGGATCGGCTTCATGCCCGACCATTTCAGCATGTACCGGCGAATGTCGGTGTTTGAGTACCTCGATTTCTTTGGAGCGGCTTACGGCCTGACCACCGCACAGCGCAGCCGGGTCATCAAGGATGTGCTGGCGCTCACCGACATGCATTCTCGCCAGAATGACGTAATCGCCGGGCTCTCGCGGGGCATGCAGCAGCGCGTGAGTCTGGCGCGGGTTCTGGTGAGCGACCCCGATCTTCTCCTGCTCGACGAACCTGCGTCGGGGCTCGATCCTCGCGCCCGCATCGAACTGATGGAGATTCTGAAAGAGCTCAAGGGCATGGGGAAGACAATCTTTATCAGTTCACACATCCTTTCGGAGTTGGCCGAGCTGTGCGACAGCGTGACGATAATCGACGTGGGGCGCATCAAATACAGTGGCAAAATGAGCGATCTGCTCGTGCGCAATAACGAGCACCCGACGTACCGCCTGCGCGTAGGAGGCGAATGGTCCGATCTCGAAACCCGATTGGGCGAGCTGAAGGGGGTCGTCAGTGTTGAACGAGTCGATGATCGGCCGGAATTTCGCATTTCCATCGCGTGGCCAGACACCGACACGAATGCACTCTTGCGCAGTGTCCTCGACATGGGAGTGGCCATCGTCTCGTTCACCGAAGAGCGGCGGCATCTCAATGAAGCCTTCATGGACCTCACTCAGGGAGGTCTTGACTGATGCTTACCGGGACGATGGCCATGCTGCTGCGCGCGATCCGCCTTGATGCGCGGCTCGTGCGTACGCATCTGTTCCGGCTGGCGTTCGCCTTGCTGGTTTATGCCAGCCTGATCTACGCGCAGATTATCAGCGGAACAACGCTTCTGGGCGCTCCGGGCCTGAAACTTTTCAACACGATGACGTATCTTAACCTCATGCTCATCAGCCTGGCGGGGGTCAGCTTCTTTGCCACGGCGATTACCGAAGAGAAGGAAGAAGAGACGCTGGGGCTGTTGAAAATGGCAGGCGTCAACCCGCTGGGCATTTTGCTCGGAAAATCGACCAGCCGGCTGCTCGGGGCTATTCTGCTG
>JAYTRB010000729.1:0-3080 GCA_043746425.1 Planctomycetia bacterium | reverse complement strand
CGGTGCGCCGGCAGAGGCGCCGTGTACAGCGTTGCCGAGGTGAACAATCCCAATGTGCCTTCAGAACCGACCAGCATCCGCGCCAGGCGCAGGCGATCGCCGTCGAGTACGCCACGCAGGAAGTACCCGCAGCGATTGCGGATCAAAGGTGGCTGGCGCTCGGAAATTAACGTGGCATTGTCGGCCAGCAACCGCGACAGTTTCGCGACGAGCTCGTGCCGGGCCGAAGACTCGCTCGATCCATTCGACGTTGTGAAGGCGCCGTCATGTTCAAGCGGCTCATCGCCGACTGTCAGGCACGCGCCGCTGGCGAGCACCACCTCGATTTTGTCGACATGATCGCGCGTCGAGCCGACACGCACTGAATGCGAGCCGGCCGCGTCGAGGGCCAGCATGCTGCCGATCGTCGTGACGCTGGCCCCCGAAGGATCGGGTGGAAAATAGCGGCCCGATTTGCGCAATGCATCATTCAGTGTGCGGCACACAACCCCCGGCTGCACACGAACTGTGGTCGGGCCGATGGCCTCGATCTGCCGCATGTGCCGCGAAAAATCGACGACCAGCCCCACCCCGAGCGACTCGCCGGCCAAGCCCGTACCAGCGCCGCGGGGGATGAGAGGAATCCGCTCTTGCGCAGCGTATTTGACGAGGGCGATGACGTCATCGCGATGGCGAGGGAAAACGACCCCCAGCGGCGGCATCTGGTACAGACTGCCGTCAGACGAGTACATCGAGACCGTCAGCGGGTCGCAACGGATCTCTCCTTGCAGCACGGGAGTCAGGTCTTCGATGATCCGCGGCCGGCGGTCTTCCATGCGTTCCTTTTTTCGAGGCGTCGATTCAGGAGGCGACATTAGCCACAAGCTGTACTCTGCTGCGCATTCCACCTTGCCCGCCGCAGCAATTCTATCCGCAGATGCCGTGGCCCGGCCTGCGGTCGGAACCACGTCTCTTCAATCGCGGTCCACGATTTTACGAGTTACTAGGGCGGCGACCCCGCCGCATGGGTCGAATTCTCCCGCCGTGAATCCTTCAATCGTGCTTCCTCCTGGCGGTAGCGCTCGGCCGTTTCGAGATTGAATCGCGGATGATCTTCCTGAAACTTGACGTCACGATAGCGCGCGTGGCAGCGGTAACAGACAAGCACGTCTTTCATAAACGTAAATAAGAGCAGATCGACGAGCGCAAACCCCAGGAGAACTCCCAGAGCAGTCGCCGGCAGGTGATACGCCCAGGCAATTGTGCTGAGAATGGCCCCCAATGCGACCAGCGCCATCCCCAGTCTCTGCGGAAAATCCTTCTGCCGCCACAAATCGTCGCAGCCACACACGAAACATCGTTGCGGTGCCGCATCGTGCCGATCGTCGGCCCGCAACGGACGATTCCAGTGGCAACCGTCGCAGCAAATCGCGAGGGCCCCGGCGGCCACGCCCGTTCGGCGCAGTTGCTCGCACCCGGGACACTGAAACAGTATATGCATCTGACAAAACCCATCCTGACGAATGACAAAGCCATCTCTCGACGAACCGCGGGCCGCCAGGGCAGGGCACGTCGAATCACCACAAGCGAGCAAACACCGTGTGGGTACCACCGGGGCGGCACCGACTCTCTAACCCCCGAGTATACGCGATTCACTCGCCCCGGGCCAACGAGCACACGCAGCGGTCAGCGTACCTTTTGCGAACGACAAACGATTGAATCGCCTGTTTCACTCGACGAACGATTCGCATCGTCAGGTTCACGCGCTCGACATTTGACGTGCAACTGGGGCAGATGAAAATCCCCGACGGTGCATTCATGAGAGGTGAGCGGCAGTAAGCACGAAACGCTCTGACGGCGTTAAAGCTGAACTGGGCGCCGCATCTGGCCGGAGATGTTCTCAATCCGCACAACACGAAACGTGATCATGCATCGCTCGCAAAATACCTGGGCTTGGCACGGATTGTGGTCTGGTGTCTCGACATGACCCGTGACCGTCTTTTCATCCCCCGAAGCAGCGGTCGTTCTCGCCGACATTGTCTCTTGACGCAGATTTCTTCAAAACGGGACGTTAAGTGCGCGCTGCAAGAGATCGGCCGTCAGTTCGCCGATGAAGGTCAGAATCACGCCGACGAACAGCACTCCCGTTGCCGCTTGTGTGTTCCGGTAGCGCAGAATCCGCTGCACCATGACGCACACCGCCATCGGCCCGAGAATTCCTGCCAGCCAGCGCAGGGCCAGCCAGATCCAGAAAATTGACTGCGTCAGCGCGCCCATGGCCGATGCCAGGGCCATGGCCGAGACAAGGAACCGCACGACCGACGCCACCCCCAGACAGGCGTTAAGCTGCATGAGTGGCGCGAGGGGCATTCCTGGCGCCGTCAGATAGCGGTGGCCCAATAGCATTCCGGTGAGGGCCGCCCCGAGTGTGGCCGCGCTCGCAAATGTTGACGCCGTTGCCAGCCACGAACTTCTGTAACTGGCGACGAAAGTCGGAGACGTCCGCAGGACAAAATAGGCCGCGACGAGTGACAGGGCAAAAACGATTCCGATGGCGGCCGTTCCCGCCGGGCGGCGCTCAAGCAGCCAGCACACTGAACCTGCAAATGCCACCACACTCAGCGCCACGCCCCACCACAGTGCCGCGGGTGAAGTCAGGGCCAGGAGCACTGCCAGCCCCAGAACCACCAGCAGCATGATCCGAAAAAAGGGAGAGGGCACATTCGTACGCGGCATCACGCACAGCATGAGCCCCACGCCGCAGATCAGGCGGATCGCGAAGTAGGCGACGGCGTCTTGCATGGCGGCTATTTCCGCGTGTTAATCAGCGACATGACTTCCGCGCGGGTCGACAGGTTCGATTTGAACAATCCCCGGACGGCACTCGTAATCGCCAGGCTCCCGGGTTTGCGTATTCCCCGAATGGTCATGCAGGTGTGCGTCGCCTCCAGAACCACGACCACCCCTTTGGCAGCCAACTCGGACGCCAGGATGTCGGCAATCTGGTGCGTCATTCGTTCCTGCACTTGCGGACGACGAGAGATATCTTCAACCACCCGCGCCAGCTTGCTTAAGCCGGCCACCTTGCCGTCGGGAAGATA
>JAYTRB010000728.1:0-2606 GCA_043746425.1 Planctomycetia bacterium | reverse complement strand
CGTTGCCCTGCCAAGATGTGGGCCGACATCAAGCCGTTTTCAGCAGCGACCTTGCAGGTCGCAACTGAACGATGGCGTCTTCCTCATTTCTGGCAGTCCCGTTAAATCCAGCGCCGCCGCAGCAGGCAATTGCCGGCCGAACAGTTGAATTTTCTGTCTCAGTGTGGCCGCGAATTACATTTCCGTTATTCCGGTCGGCGACCCGCCCCTGAAATGGGGTCTCGGGGTTGGATTATCTGAGGCATATTGAGAATCACATCGCGCACTTTTACGACGCGAGTATCAATCACGGGGCCATCATGAATCCTGCCTGCCGATCTGACCAGACACATTCCGAATCAGATTCGACACCCGGGCACGGGCTAGGGGGCCAGTTCCCCCGCCAGTGCGGTGCCGAGCTTCTGCACGAAATCTTCGAAGAGCAGGCACAACTCACTCCCGACAATCTCGCCGTGATTGACGGTACGCGAACGATGACCTACGCCGAACTCGACTGGCGGGCGAGTCAGCTTGCGCACTTATTGCAATCTCACGGAATCGGCCGTGAGAAATTCGTCGGCGTTCTTGTGGGCCGGTCGATCGAGGCCTACGTCTCGATTCTGGCGTGCCTCAAGGCTGGCGCCGCGTATGTTCCGCTCGATCCTGACTATCCGGTCGACCGCGTAGCGTTCATTCTCGAAGATAGTCACGTGGCGCTGTTGCTGACGACTACCACCTGTACCGCGAGACCTGCGGGATTCACCGGGCCGGTTGTATTCGTCAACGACATGGAAGGCGACCTGGCTTTGCAATCGGCAAAACACCTGTCGCGTGATGACACACATTTGACGCCGCTCGATTTGTGCTATGTCATTTACACGTCTGGCTCGACAGGAAAGCCGAAAGGGGTGCAAATCGAGCATCGCAGCGCAGCACATCTGGTGCGTGCCGAACAAACGTTGTTCGGTGTTCGTGCCGACGATCGCGTGTATCAGGGTTTCTCGCTCGCCTTTGACGCCTCGGTCGAAGAAGTCTGGCTGGCTCTGGCGGTCGGCGCGACGCTTGTGACGGCGACCCCCCCGATGGCGCACGCCGGAGCTGCCCTCTCGGCGCTTTTGACAGAGGCACAAGTTACGGTCGTCTCATGCGTGCCGACGCTGCTGGCGATGCTGACCGACGACATTCCTTCGATGCGACTGCTGATTGTCGGGGGCGAGGCCTGCCCCAGCGACCTGGTACGGCGCTGGTGCCGACCCGGGCGGCGAATGGTCAATACCTACGGACCAACCGAGGCCACTGTGATTGCCACATTTGCCGAATGTCATCCTGACCGGCCCGTTACCATTGGTCGCCCTCTCCCAAATTACACGGCCTATATTCTCGATGCGAATCTTCGCCCCGTCGAAGAGGGGCAGACCGGAGAACTGTTCCTCGGGGGAGTGGGGCTCGCACGGGGATACGTGGGCCGTCCCGATCTCACTCGCGAACGGTTCATCGTCAGTCCGTTTCATGGCCACGGCTCTTTATCCCGTCTGTACAAGACCGGCGACCTGGCGCGATTCATGCCTGATGGAAACATCGATTTTCTCGGTCGAGCCGATTCGCAGATCAAGCTCCGCGGCTTTCGCGTCGAGCTTTCGGAAATCGAATCAGCGCTGCTGAATTATCCGGGAGTGCAATCCGCCGCATGCACCGTGAAAGAGCTGGCGCCGGGGTGTCAGCACCTGGTGGCGTATATTGTTCCTCATCAGGGTGAGGCATTGGCTCCCGAACGAATTCGAGCGTCGCTCCGCACTGTACTTCCCGCCTACATGATTCCCACGATCATCGAGCCGATTCAAAATCTGCCGACGCTTTCCAGCGGCAAGGTCGACCGCAATGCGCTGCCGTTTCCTAAGGTTCGTCCAGAATCGCCCAGCGGTCTTGCCTCCCCGCGTTCTGCCGGCGAACGCAAATTGCTCGCCGTCTGGAAGCGGCTCATGGCTCCCATGCCCGTGTCGGTGCATGACGATTTCTTTCTCGACCTGGGGGGGCATTCACTGCTGGCGGCACAGATGGTGTCAGTGCTGCGCACTGACCCGCAATTCGCCCGGCTCTCTATGCTGGATGTCTACAATGACCCGACAATTGAAAAGCTGGCGGCGAGATTTCCGGATGCCACCGAAGAGAAAATGACAGCCGCAGTGCGAATGCAGAACGCGCACGCCGCGCTCTTGCCCGCCGAGCCGCCAGAACCCGTCTCAGCTACGCGACATTGTCTTTGCGGCGTCGCACAAGCGGCAGGTCTGTATTTCATTCTCGGTTTTTTCGCGTTGCAATGGCTGGCCCCCTATCTGACATATACCTGGATGATGGACGAAGAATACGCCTGGCCCGAGGCGGTTTTCGCGGCGCTGGCGAGCCTGATCGTCGTTTACCCGATCATGCTGGCAATCGCTGTCGTCGTGAAATGGATTGTCGGCGGACGTTACCGCCCCGGAAGTTATCCCTTGTGGGGAGTCTTTTATTTTCGCTGGTGGTTCGTCAATTCGATCCTGTCGATCGTCCCTATTGATTACCTGGCTGGAACGCCGCTGATCGGACTTTTCTACCGTCTGCTGGGCGCGAAACTCGGCAAGAATGTCCGG
>JAYTRB010000727.1:0-2747 GCA_043746425.1 Planctomycetia bacterium | reverse complement strand
AAGACCCAGTCGGCGTTCATTTCGCGCGACTGACTCTGCTCGAAGAACGATTCGATGGCCAGGCGATACTCCTTGGCTTCGCTAAGTGTCAGAAATTCCTTCTTCTGGGCGGCGCTCATCGGTCCGTACCAGCTCAGTTCCTTGAGCTTGCGGTCGTACCTGAGTTCGACGTTTTTTGGCAATTTCAATCCCTCGGGCAATTCCTCCATTTTCACGATCCAGAAACGATTGATCGCCTGACGGACCCATGACTTCGCAGATTCGCGATGTGCTTTTCCTTTTTCATCGGTCCAGTTCACGAAAATGACGAGTTTCTGGCCTGTGGGCGCCTGGTAAGCCGGAGTGTACTGCACTGGCCTCCCCGGTTTTGCACCGATAGCCAATAAACCCGCATGAACAACCTGCGCACGCGCATCAATCGCAAGTATCGATTCGTGCTCTTTGGTTTGCTTGAGGCAGCAAAACATCTCCAGCGATCCGCGTTGTAGAACGACATGTGTCTTCAGCAGTACGCGTTTCTTCTTTTTGTCGAGCAGGACTGTACCCGTGGCCGTGAGCGGCACGAGATTCTCCTCATCAGTTTGAGCCTGTTCATCTTTCCCCGCGAGGCGTTTTTCCGGTTTGTCATCGGCACGCGACATCGCGCTCAGGCCGATCATCGGCAGCAGCATGGCGGGCGCCAGCCACCTGAGGGCGAAAACGTCGAACGGATACGACCCTCTAAGTAAGCGATTCACCGGTGAACTCCTGAAAAAACGCAAAAGCTGCCCTCCAGATTTCTTTTACCACCCAGGTGGCGACTGTGTCTACCTTTGTCGAGAAAACCAACATTCATGCCAGCATTGCCGTCAGTCACTGGACCGAAGGCGACGCGATTCGATTCGACCAAGACGTCAGGTCATCCACAAACGTCTCGCGGTCGGGCTCGAACTCAAGCGTGTGTCGGGATTCAGGATAGGTATAGACCGAAGAATTGCGAGTGGCAAATTGCGAGACATAACGCTTTGTCGCCTCATTGTCGATGATTTGGTCTTTTCCGGCGAGCATGAGCAGTACGGGGGAGCGAATCGCGGGGGGACAAACGGGCAGCAGCCGATCGAGTCCGCGATTGGCGAGGAGGAATGAGACCGTCAAGTCGCGCAATGCTAACGGGTCATTTCGGATGAAGTTCTGCCAATGTGGTTCGCCGGTGAAGAGTGCCGGATCATCCAATGGAATCCGCACTTGCTTCTCCAGAATCCCCAATCGCCCGGCCAAGCTCAGTTTCACGTTTTGGTCCCACCGCGTCTGCAAGCGGGCGCGCAGCCCAGGATACAGGAGTGCCAGTCCATCGATCAGATCAGGACGTTGCGCGGCAATGACGGTTGCCAGCTTCCCTCCCCAACTGATTCCCAGCAGAATAATTGGCCGCGGCGGATCAGGTTGACTGTACCCCGCGCGAATATCGCCCAGGAGTTGTGTCACGTCGTTAATGAGCCGTTCGCAATGGACGACATGACCCCGCGCCGATTGGTTCATCCCTGAACCACGACGATCGAGAAAATAGACCTCGAAACCCGCGGCGCAGAGCCGCCCGCTCGAAAAGGTGTACCAGCCAGAGTGACTCTGAATTCCGTGGAGCGCCACGACCGTTGCCTTCGGCTGCGTGTCAGCCGGCGTCCAATGCCGATATTGCAGCCGATAACCGTCGGAAGCGGTGTACGTGCCTGTTGTCGGTTGCGTCAAATCATCGTCTCCAGCACCCGGGCATAAGCCCCAAACGTTCCACCGTCGAACAATACGAATCGCACGAGCGCCGGCTGACCTTGTTGCAGCAGAAATTCGCGAACTGTGGCGAGCGAGACCTGCGCCGCCTGATCTCTAGGATAGCCGTAAACACCCGTGCTGATTGCGGGAAACGCCACGCTTTTGCAAAGGAGTTCGACGGCCAGTTCGAGACAACGGCGATACGCCGAGGCCAGTAATTCCCCTTCGTTGGCGTTACCCCCGCGCCACACGGGGCCGACGGCATGAAACACGTGGCGCGCCTGAAGGCGACCAGCATCGGTGGCCACGGCATGCCCTGTTGGGCAACCTTGAGGATACCGCTCGCCAGTCTGCAGCATCGGCACGGGACCAGCCGCGCGATGAATCGCCCCGTCGACGCCCCCGCCGCCGGCCAAGCTTGAGTTGGCCGCATTGACAATGGCGTCAATCTGCTGGGCAGTAATGTCGCCCAGGACAAGTTCAAGTCGGGATTGACCGAAATAGGTGAACATGGTTTTTCCCGCGATCATGCCGCGCCGCACGTATCTTAATCAAGGCCGATAACAGCGCTTTTCCAAAATCGGCGAATCGAATACGATCTGCCGCGTGATTAAGCTCCTGCTGCTGATTCCCACTCTTGACCGTTCCGGCGCCGAAAAGCAACTTATGTTGCTGGCGACCCATCTGCCACGCTCCGAATTCAAGGTGCATGTGGTTGCGCTGACGCGCGCGGGACCATACGCCAACGAGCTGGCTGCCGCGGGCATTCCCGTCACCGTTCTGGGTAAACGTTTCAAAGGCGATCCTGTCGCCTGGTGGCGTCTTCGGACGCTGCTCAAAACGTGGCGTCCCGATGTGCTCCACACATGGCTCTTTGCGGCTAACACCTACGGGCGCCTCGCTGCCGGCCGCCGGCCGTCGTTTCCGATTGTTGTTTCAGAGCGCTGTGTCGATTCGTGGAAGAGCGGTTGGCAGATCTGGCTCGATCGAAAACTGGCCGG
>JAYTRB010000726.1:0-6083 GCA_043746425.1 Planctomycetia bacterium | reverse complement strand
CATGCCCATACCGGGCATCACGAGATCGGTTTCGTGAAGAAGTATGTCTTTTCGACCGACCACAAGATCATCGGCATCCAGTTTCTGATGACGACGCTGTTGATGCTGCTGGTGGGGGGGGCACTGGCACTGGGAGTTCGCTGGCAACTGGCCTTCCCGTGGCACGAAATGCCCATCATCGGCCGTATGCTTTTTCCCTTACAGGGCGGGGTGATATCTCCTGAATTCTACACCATGCTCTTCACCATGCACGCCACGGTGATGATCTTTCTGGTCATCATTCCTATTCTGGCAGGGGCGTTTGGAAACTTTCTCATTCCGCTGCAGATCGGGGCCGACGATATGGCCTTTCCGACCCTGAATATGCTCAGTTACTGGTTCATGTGGCCGGCCATCGCACTCTTCGGCTCCAGCTTTTTCGTCGAAGGCGGAGCGGCAGCGGCCGGATGGACCTCGTACGCTCCCTTGAGCGCGGTGCAACAAGCAGCGCCAGGTTCGGGGCTCGGGCAGACGCTGTGGTTATTAGGAGTGACGTTCGTCGGCTTCTCGTCAATGCTGGGCTCGGTGAACTACATGACGACGATTATCAACATGCGGGCACCCGGCATGACTCTCTTTCGCATGCCGATGACGATCTGGGCGATGTTCATCACCGCAATTCTGCAGGCGTTTGCCCTGCCTGTGTTGACGGCCGCCGGCTTCATGCTGCTCTTTGAACGCACTCTGGGCACTACCTTCTTCACCCCCGGAGGGCTGGTCGTCAATAATGGCCCCGTCACCGTCGGCGGGGGACAGGCGCTGCTCTGGCAGCATTTATTCTGGTTCTACTCGCACCCGGCCGTGTACATCATGCTGCTGCCGGCAATGGGAATGGTTTCTGACATGATTTCGTGTTTCGCCCGCAAGCCGCTGTTTGGCTACCGGCCCATGGTGTATTCGATTGCCGCCATTGCGGGGCTGGGCTTCATTGTTTGGGGCCACCACATGTTCACCAGCGGCATGAACCCCGCCCTGGGCATGACCTTCATGGTCTCGACGATCATGATTGCGCTCCCTTCGGCCGTCAAAACGTTCAACTGGCTGGGGACGTTGTGGGGGGGTAATATTCAATTCACGGTGCCGATGCTGAATTCCATCGGCTTCGTATCGATGTTCGTTGTAGGTGGGCTGAGCGGGATCTTCATGGCCGCCGTCCCGGTCGATATTTATATCCACGACACCTACTTCATCGTGGCCCACTTCCATTACGTGCTGTTCGGTTCAACGTTGTTCGGCGTGTTCGGGGGGATTCACTTCTGGTTCCCGAAAATGTTCGGGCGAATGATGAATGAAAGCGTGGGGAAGGCTCACTTCGTACTGTCATTCATCGGGTTTAACTGCGCGTTCTTCCCGATGCACCTGCTGGGAGTGGCCGGTTTCCCGCGAAGACTGGCCGATCCGTACAACTATCCGTACCTCGAACATCTTCTGCCGCTCAATCAGTTCATCACTTACAGTGCGATGCTGATGGGTATTGCACAGTTCCTGCTCATCGGAAATTTCGTCTACAGCATATTCAAGGGTCAGAAAGTGGGAAGAAACCCGTGGAACGCCAACAGCCTCGAATGGACGGCGCCTTCGCCTCCGGGGCACGGGAATTTCGATATTCTGCCGGTCGTTTACCGCGGCCCGTATGAATTTTCATCGCCGCTGGTCGAAGAAGACTTCCTTCCGCAGACCCGATTTCTGCCGCACGAAGATCGGCATGCCGATCCCTATGCCGAGCCCCACTGATTGCTCCTGAAATGACCGAATCGCCTTACTCTTGCTGGCTGCATCGCCTCGCCGTTTTGACGGCGTGTGTGGCGCTGCTCCCTATTTTCATGGGGGCGCTCGTCACGACAAAAGATGCGGGCATGGCGTTCAGCGACTGGCCGAGTTCTGACGGCCACAATATGTTGCTCTACCCCTGGCTGCGTTCGCACGGCGAGAAATTTCTGGAACACGGGCATCGCCTGGCAGGCGTCGTCATTGGCCTCACAGCGATCGGGTTGGCGATTGCCGCCTGGCAGCGCGAGCGCCGGGCCTGGGTCAGGTACATGGCTTATGGCGTTCTGGCAGCCGTCATCGCACAAGGGCTTTTGGGCGGTCAGAGGGTTCGGCTTGATCAGCGCGGGTTGGCATTCGTGCATGGCAGCTTTGCGGCCCTCGTGCTGGCCCTCATGGGAACTGTCGCCGTAGTCACCAGTCGCGAATGGCATGCTGCTGCGGCGCGAGATTTGAAACGGCCTGTGGGCCGGCTGCGGTTGCTCGGCTTCGCGGCCTGCGGCTGCGTATTTGTGCAATATGTGCTGGGGGGGCTCCTGCGGCACAATCAGGGCGTCGTTTTTTATGAACATCTCGTGTTCGCCTTTGTGGCGGCCATTATGGTCATCTGGCTGGCGCTTTCAGCCGTTGCCAGCGGCAGTCCCTGGCTCCGCGCTCCGGCCGCAATTCTGGCGCTCTTCACGATCGTGCAATTGGCGCTTGGGGCCGGCGCCTGGGTCACCAAATTCGGGTTTGGCGAATACGTCGCGGTTTATGGTTCGCTCGTGCAGGTTTTCTTTCGTACGTTGCATGTGCTTTGCGGAATGCTGCTTTTCGTGACGACCGTCGTGCTCGCCGTGCGCATCGCACGCTTGCATTGGCTGGCGCAGGGCGCTGTCAGTTCTCAAGCCGCAGCCAGCGCCTTTGCGGTGGTTATTCCGCTGGCGAAGGGGGCTCGATGAGAAGCATTGCCTCGACTGCAACCTGCGAAGCCACGGCCGTTTCTGCGCCTGTTCGGTTGCGCGCGGCGACGGCGACGCGGTTTGCCGATTACCTGGTGCTGACGAAGCCCCGAATTTCGGTGCTCGTACTGCTGACAGTGAGCGCCGGTTTTGCGCTGGGGTCGGCCGATGGCTGGCAGGCATTGCCGCTCGTCCATTCGCTGATCGGAATTGCCCTTGTCGCCGCAGCTTCGAGCGCCTTGAATCAGTGGTTCGAACGCGAGAGCGACGCGCTCATGCAGCGCACGCGGCAGCGACCCCTTCCGGCCGGACGGCTGTCGCCCGCCGAGGTGCTTTTTTTCGGTCTCGTCGCAGCCACGGCGGGTATTGTGTGGCTGGCAGTCTTCGTCAATGCCATGACGACGGTGCTGGCGGCAATGACGCTGGTCTTATATGCCGGCATCTATACGCCACTAAAACGGCGCACTTCATTCTGCACCGCCGTGGGAGCGATTCCCGGCGCGTTGCCCCCCGTTCTGGGTTGGGCGGCTGCGGGTGCACCGCTGGGAGCCGAGGCCTTCAGCCTCTTTGCGCTGCTCTTTCTCTGGCAATTTCCGCATTTTCTGGCCATCGCCTGGATCTACCGCCGCGACTATGGTGAGGCACGATTGAAGATGCTTCCCACCCGCGGCCTCATGCCGCGTGTCACGGGATTGATGGCGGTGGGCTATGCTCTGGTCCTGGTGCCCCTCAGTCTTTTTCCGGCCGCCTGCGGTCTGGCGGGAAGCGCTTACGTCGTGGTGGCACTCGTATTGAGCCTGGGGTATCTGGGGGCTGCCATCCGATTTGCGATCAATGAGTCGTTGCCAACGGCTCGGCTGCTGTTGTGGACGTCACTGGTCTATCTGCCGGTGATTCTGGTGACGCTCGTCTGGGACCATTTTTCACTGTTGTCGTAATCTGCAATTTCAATAAACAATACTAATACGTTGTCAAACAGAGTCTTCGCCTTATGTCACACGCGCCTGCCACCCATGCAGCACCTCAATCACATGTCCCAGCCCTCAAAATGGGGGTGCCGATTCCTAATGGCAAATTGGGAATGTGGCTGTTCCTGGGAACTGAGATCATGTTTTTCACGGCTCTGATCGGGACGTACATCGTATTGCGACTCGGGTCGAAAGGCTGGCCGACCGATACCGCGGTGACGCATATCACGATCTGGGCCGGTGGCACCAACACATTCGTGCTGATTACTTCCAGTGTATTTGTCGTCCTGGCACACGAAGCGATGGCCCAGCGGAATTACAAACGGGTCACCAATTGGATGATCGGGACCATGGCACTCTCATGCGTCTTCCTGGGAATCAAATCTTACGAATATTATGGCAAAATCAAGCATGACATTCTGCCGGGCCATGTCGCCGAGAGTCCCCGGCAGGCGCTCGACAAACTAGTTCGCGAACTCGACGCGGCCTCGGGCCTTCCGGCGTTGCAGGAGGAAGCGACTGTAACTGAAAACCTGGTCGCGCAAAAGCAGGGAAAGGATGATGAGTCACTCAAGAAAGATCGCGACGCTGTACAGCGTCGCATCAAGATTCTCGATCCGGTGGTAGCCCTCTATCGGCCATTCCGAGACAAGGTGAAATACGGCCAGATTACGCTCGCCGAGGCTGAAACCGGGCTGGATGCACTTAAAAAGACCGGGTTCAAAGGACTGATCGAGACCAAAGAGAACGAGCTCAAACTGCTGGACGAGGGGAAATCGACGCAATCGGGCTCCGATGAGTTCAAGCAGCTCAAATCGACGAAACTTGAGGAACTCTCGCAACTTGTGAAATCAGAACGGGCGTTCGGCGCCGTCCATGAACCACACGTTATGAAGTGGGGTAACACCTTCGCCTCGGTGTACTTTACAATGACCGGCTTTCATGCCCTGCACGTCGTTATTGGCATGATCATGTTCGGTCTGATCATCTGGCTGGGCAAAGCCAACAAGCTTGCCCCCCGGCACGAGGTGTTCGTCGAGAACTGCGGCTTGTACTGGCACTTTGTCGATCTCGTGTGGATCTTTCTGTTTCCGTTGATCTATATCGTCTAGTGGCTGCAAAGCGATAAATTCTGGAGCTCATTGAATGTTGGACGAACACGCCCTGCCCGCTGCTGGTGAATTTGCCGCGCCTGAAGCGCACCACCCCCATGTCAATTACTGGAAAATCTTTTACGTGCTGTGCGTATTGACAATCATCTCGTGGCTCGCCGACGAATTCGGAAAAACCGGAAATCAAACACTGCTGGTGCTGGTCGTACTGACCGTGGCCTGCTTCAAGGCCATGTTTGTCATGTTGTATTTCATGCACCTGAAATTTGAGGGCAAATGGAAGTTTGTGCTCCTGGCTCCGACGATGATTCTGGCGTTGGCCATTGTCGCTGCCCTGATGCCCGACATTGGGTCGCACTATTATGACTACGACGTGCCACAACTGCACACGGCCGATACTGACGATGAGGGGCACGCTGAGCATTCGTCGGGCGGGCACGGCGACGCGCTGCCAGGGCAGTGATGTCTGCGACCAAGGCCATCGCTGTCAGAGGGCTGTCTCACCGATACGGCAGCCGGCCGGCGCTGGAGAACGTCGATTTTGACGTCTCCCCCCGAGAAGTCTTCGGCCTTTTGGGCCCCAACGGGGGGGGCAAGACGACATTATTCAGAATTCTCTCGACGCTGCTGCCGGTGCAGCAGGGAAGCGTACATCTGCTGGGACTCGATGTCGCCGCCGAGCCAGCGCGCGTCCGTTCGACAATCGGAGTGACGTTTCAGTCTCCCAGCCTCGATCGCAAGCTGACCGTACGCGAAAACCTCTCATCGCAGGGCCACTTATACGGTTTGTCGGGCTCGTTTTTGCGGAGACGCATCGAGACGCTGCTGACGCGACTGGGGCTGGCTGACCGGGCGCGCGACCGCGTTGAATCGCTCTCAGGAGGATTGGCTCGCCGGGTCGAGATCGCCAAAGGATTGCTGCACGAGCCTCAGGTGCTTTTGCTCGATGAACCCAGCACGGGGCTCGATCCCGGCGCGCGGCTCGATTTATGGCGCTATCTGCATCTCTTGCAGCAGGAAGCCGGCGTTACGGTATTGGTCACCACCCATCTGATGGAAGAAGCCGAGCGCTGCGACAGATTGGGAATTCTCGACTCGGGCCGGCTCGTGGCGGTGGGAACTCCGGACGAATTGCGAAGCTCGATCGGAGGCGACTGCCTCTCGATTCAGACCGCCGCACCAGAAGATCTCGCCCGCCGCATTTCCGAACGGTTCGCAGTGAGCGCGCAACAGGTAGGAGGTCAGATTCGCCTGGA
>JAYTRB010000725.1:0-7786 GCA_043746425.1 Planctomycetia bacterium | reverse complement strand
TGGCCCGCTCTGAAGTCGATCTCGTGTTGACCGATCTGATGATGCCGCACGTGACGGGTCTGGAACTGGTCGAAGAAATGCGGGCCATTGGCTGCCACGTCCCGGTGATTCTGCTGACGGGCTTTGGCAACGAAGACATTGCCGCCCAGGCGCTGCTGGCGGGCGCCTCGAGCTATATTCCTAAACGGGCTCTCCCCAAGTACCTGATCGCGACAGTCAAGAATGTGTTGTTTGTTGCGCCAACTCGCAAACTTTCGGCCTCAAAGCCGGCGGGTGTGACTGAACTGGTATCACATTTCAGTCTCGACAACGACTCTGCCAAAGCAACAACGATCGTGGAATACCTGGTCGGCCAACTTCGTTTTCTCGAAACCTACAATGACACGCAGATCACTCATACCGGAATTGCCCTGCAGGAAGCCTTATCGAACGCGATCTACCATGGGAATCTCGAATTGAGCTCGACTCTGCGGCATGATGACGACAGCAAGTATTATGAATTGGCCGAAGTTCGCAGCAAAACGGCGCCGTTCCAAGGCCGGCGGGTCATTATCCATGCGAACGTCGATCGCAATCAGGCGCGGTATGTAATCCGCGATGCGGGCCCTGGGTTCGATGTAAATGCGGCGCATCGTGCCGCGGGCGATCTCGACAATTTCGATCTGGTGAGCGGCCGAGGCCTACTCCTGATCCGCAGCTTCATGGATGAAGTTAATCACAACGCAGCGGGGAACGAAATCACACTTGTAAAACGACAGCACGCCCAGGCAGAACGTGCCCCGGCTATCGACGGCAGCGCCAGCGCCTATGTGGCGCCTTCGACGAATTGACAGCACGCGCCGCGAATGTCACGCACGCGCGAGGCCAGGGTGCGAGGTCGTACCGATGTGCCCGTCGTAGCGACAAGCCATGTTGCCTACCGCGAATACGGCCGCTTGTAATGAATCCGGTGCGGCCGGTCAGCTTCAGCACCCATCCGCTGATGGTAATTCGCCTCGTAGACCTGGTAATTGCCTTCACACCAGTACACGCGGCTATCGCCTTCAAACGCCAGAATGTGAGTGGCAAGACGGTCGAGGAACCAGCGATCGTGGCTGATAACAACGGCGCAACCACCGAAGTTTTCGAGCCCTTCCTCGAGAGACCGCAGGGTATCGACGTCGAGATCGTTCGTCGGTTCGTCGAGTAACAGCAGATTACCCCCCGAGCGCAGCATTTTGGCCAAATGCACGCGATTGCGTTCGCCCCCCGATAGCTCGCCGACGAGTTTCTGTTGATCAGAGCCTTTGAAGTTGAACCGTCCTACATAACTTCGCGCGTGAATACGGGCCTTGCCGACTTCAAGGATGTCGACTCCCCCAGAGATTTCTTCATATACCGTCTTCTTGGCGCCGAGGGCGTCGCGCGACTGATCGACGTATGAGAGCAGCACGGTTTCGCCGACGCGGAGCGTGCCGCTGTCGGGCTTTTCCTGCCCGATGATCATGCGAAAGAGTGTCGTCTTGCCGGCGCCGTTGGGCCCAATGACCCCCACGATTCCGCCGCGCGGAAGCCGGAACGTCATATTTTCAAACAACAGGTTGTCGCCGAATGCCTTTGAGACATTTTCGGCAACGACGACGACATCGCCCAGCGGCGGTCCGGAGGGAATCTGAATGTCAGCCGCGTCTTCGCGGGCATCGTATTCCTGCTGAACAAGCTGATCGTAGCGTTCAAGTCGGGCCTTGTTTTTAGTGGCCCGGGCTTTGGGCGCCATCCGCACCCACTCGAGCTCTTTTTTGAGGGTTTTCTGACGTTTTGATTCTTGCTTCTCTTCGAGGATGAGGCGGGCCTGCTTCTGCTCGAGCCAGTTCGTATAGTTTCCCTCGAATGGCATGCCGCGTCCCCGGTCGAGCTCGAGAATCCAGCCGGCGACATTGTCAAGAAAATAGCGATCATGTGTTACGGCCACCACGGTTCCTGCGAAATCGTGCAGGAAGCGCTCAAGCCAGGCCACCGATTCGGCATCGAGATGATTCGTGGGCTCGTCAAGAAGCAACAGATCGGGGCGCTTCAATAATACCTGACACAGACCAACCCGCCGCTTTTCTCCGCCCGAGAGCGTGTTGACAATGGCATCGCTCGGAGGGAGTCGCATGGCATCCATGGCGATCTCAAGTTCGCGATCGAGCTCCCACAGGTTGCCGGCATCGATCTTGTCCTGCACCTTCGCCTGCTCATCCAGCACCTGCTCCATGGCCTCCGGCGAAAGGTCTTCCCCCAGCTTCATGTTCAGTTCATTGTATCGATCGAGAATCGCGCGCGACGGAGTCACGGCTTCTTCGATGCACTGCCCGACGGTGTGATCTGGATTCAGCCGCGGTTCCTGAGGGAAATAGCCAATCGTGATTCCTTTGGCCGGCAGAGCCGACCCCATGAAATCTTTGTCTTCTCCCGCCATGATGCGCAGCAAAGTGCTCTTTCCTGCGCCATTGTTTCCCAGCACACCGATTTTGGCTCCAGGATTAAACGACAACCAGATGTTGTAGAGAACCTCTTTTTCTTCGTAGAGGCGGGTGACCCCTTCCATCGCAAAAATGTACTGCTGACTCATGACGCAATCGTGTCCTGATAAGATGATGAATTCGCTGACGCCCGTCCTGCGCCGCCTCGACAACAGGCAATCTTGCGGTTTTGATGGCGCGACTGCCGCGCAAAACGGAGGTTAGTGTAAGCAGCTCCGGAAAATCAATGCCGGGCCGGCAGGAATGGCCAAACCCAGGAGGGATTTACCTCCAGTTTGAGCCCAAAGCGACCGATTCTTTTTATATGACGCCCTGCCAAGTGGAACGACTTCACCTGCGTGTTCATGGCACACCAGGTGGAGTCGCTTTATTGGCGGCGGTCGCCATCTGCGGCCTGGATCTCATGTTTCACGCCGTCAAAATCTTGCTGACGAACTTCAGCACTACGAGGCACGCTCGTCGATCTCACGCCGCGTTGGCAGCGACGGCTGCGCCCCCTTGCGGGTAACACTGATCGCTGCCGCAGCATTTGCCCACATAGCAGCGTCAACCAGCGATTTTCCCTCAGAAAGTGCGACGACCAATGCTCCATTGAATGCATCTCCGGCGGCAGTCGCATCGACAGCAGACACCCGCTGGCCGGGGATTCGTGTGACGTTTTCATCGATGACGAGACATCCTTGGGCCCCCAGCGTGACGACCACTCGTTGGCAACCGAAGTTCTGCAACGTTCTGGCTGCTTGAATTGCAGATTCTTCAGCTTGGTGAACGTCGACCTGTCTGTCGCCGTTTGTAAGGAAGGCTGCTTCCCCTTCATTAGGGGTGAGTATATCAACGAGCGACAATAATCTGGCGTCCAAGATATTCCGCACTGCGGGAGCCGGATTTAGAACCGTCAAAAGACCGGCACGTTTCGCTCGCCGAAGTCCGTGAATGATGGCCTCCCGAGGTGCCTCCAAACACGTCAAAAACACACTTGCCGCGCCAAAAACCGCGTCGGGAATCGCGTCAATATCGCCAGGGAGCAAGTGGTCATTCGCCCCCGCGGCGACACTGATCATGTTCTGCCCGGCCTCGTCGACAAGTATCAGGGCGACTCCTGACGATTCGCCCGCAACGATCTTGATGTAGTCGCAAACCAGATTCTCGCGGCGAAGTTGCTGCCGCGCAGCGTTTCCCAGACTGTCGTCACCGACCGCGCCGACGAACGTTACCGAATTGAGTGCGGCCCGTGCGGCGGCAACTGCCTGATTGGCCCCCTTGCCTCCCGCGGCCTGGTAGAATTCTCCGCCGCCAATCGTCTCGCCGGGAACCGGCAAACGTGGACCGCGGATCACCAGATCAGTGTTAATCGACCCCACTACAATGATGCGTGAAAACTCGGACATAGTGGCAGTTTGCGCGAATCGCGGCACTGCGTCAATTGACTGATACGTAACCCATTTCGGGGCATGGCAATGCCTTGACATCTTGCCAATGGGGGTGAATTCATAGAGACGCCGACTCTCAGTTGATTTACCTGTTCGTTTTCCCTAAACTCAGTAATCACATTGCGGTACTATCTCGTGGGCATACAGACGGGAATTGCACCGCGACATCAAGGGGCGGACAACGTTCAAGCAGGAGATTTCGGCGTGGCGATCGACAAGAGTTTACGACGTAAAGGGCGGCTGGTTCGCTCGCGAAATGTGTTGAATCGTGAAGAGCGTATCGACCAGATGAAAAGCGAAGAAACCTGGATCAACGGCCAGAGTCCGCTGGGTCTTCGCAAGACGCGCGTGGTCAAGATTGCGTCCAAGAAAAAGAAAAAGGCGAAAGACGAAAAGGCCGAAGAGGGAGCAGCCGCACCGGCTGCAGCGGCCAAGCCTGGCGCCAAGCCAGCCGCCAAGGCCGCCGCGAAGCCCGCCGGCAAAGGCGGAAAGGGGTGATCGGGGGCTGTCGCCCACTTGGTCGTGCCAGCCGGCCTAAGGGCACCCGGGGTGGGTCGGCTGCGGAACATCTTCATGTTTTCCAAGCTGCGCTTTTACGGCGGGGCAGTCATTCGCATGCAGATGCGACGGCTGGTCGCCGCGTTTCTTGCGAAAACCGCCGACCCTCGGGCAGTGCAGCAAGCGGTATTACGCGACTTGCTGGCGTTGAATGCTGGCACCGATTTTGCCAAGCGTCACGCACTGCATGAAGTTCGCACAGTTGCCGACTTGCGTCAGCGAGTCCCGGTCTCGGATTATACTTATTTCCGGCCCTATATCGAACGGGTCAAGCAAGGCGAAACGAGCGCATTGCTCGGAAGCAGCAATCGGCTGTTAATGTTCGCCCTGACGAGCGGGACGACCGCCGATTCGAAATTCCTGCCGATTACGAAGCGTTTTCTAGACGACTATCGCCGTGGCTGGTCGATCTGGAGCATTCGCGCGTACGATGATCATCCCACGTTGTTTCTCCAGAAAATCGTGCAGCTGTCCAGCGACCACGACCAGTTCCGGACAATCGGCGGCCACCCCTGCGGAAACATCAGCGGGCTGGCGACCGCCATGCAGAATCGTCTGGTGCGGACGATGTACTCAATTCCAGCGATTGTTTCAAAAATCAGATCACCCGAAGCGAAGTATTATACGGCCATGCGTTTTTCGCTGGCGAATCGCATCGCGGGTTTATTGCTGACCGCCAACCCGAGCACGCTCATCCAGCTTGCCAAACTGGGCGACGACCGTAAACAGGAATTGATTCGCGATATTTTCAATGGAACGCTTTCGTCCCGAGTCGACGTTTCGCCAGAGGTCCGCGAAAGTTTACGCCGGCAGGTGCGGCGGCGAGATCGGCGCCGTGCGCAGGATCTCGAAGCCATCGTCGAAAAATCGGGGCATTTATATCCGAGGAATTACTGGTCGGGGCTGTCGCTGATGGGCGTCTGGACTGGGGGGAGTGCAGGGGCCTACACACGCGGACTGCGGACGTACTATGGCAACGTTCCTATTCGTGACCACGGTCTGTCAGCCAGCGAAGGACGAATGACGATTCCGCTCTGGGATGACCGTCCCGACGGAATCCTCGATATCGCGTCGCATTTCTTTGAATTCATTCCTGAGGAGGAATACGGTCGTCCGAATCTAACGGCACTCGAAGCCCACGAGCTTGAAGAAGGAAGGAATTACTATATCCTGCTGACGACCTCCGCCGGATTGTGGAGGTATGACATCAAAGATGTCGTGAAGTGCGTAGGCTGGTATCAATCGACTCCGCTGCTTGAGTTTCTCAACAAGGGGGCGCATATCTCAAGCATCACGGGAGAGAAGGTATCTGAGTCGCAAGTGGTGGCGGCAGTGCGCGACGCAGTGGCAGCGATGAATGTGCCGTTGTCGTGCTATACCGTGGCGCCAGTCTGGGGCGATCCGCCAGGATATCGATTATTGGCCGAAGTCGGCGATCTTCCTTCGGCAGAAGCCGGCGAACAACTTGCAGCTCACGTCGACACCGGCCTTCAGGCGCTCAACATGGAATACGGCGAAAAGCGGCGCACCGGCCGGCTCGCCCCACTCGCATACGCGTCGATTTCACCGGGAAGCTGGAACCGTTTCGCGCGCGAGCGCCAGTCGGGGCTTGGCGGCAGCGTCGAACAGTACAAACACCCCTGCCTGGTTCCCGATTTGGCGTTTTACGAGGCGTTTTTATCGCGATTTTCGCCGTCTGAGACGCAGCCGGAAAGCGCGTAACACATCGCATTAGTCATCCGGGACCTGATATTCTGCGCGTGCAGCCGCCACATCAGTATCGGCGCGCTGAAGGCTCATTGACGCCAACCGCAGGCCTGCCATTTCAGTCGAATAGATAACTTACCGATTCGTTCCGGTGGATGCGCTTTATGGCCTCACCCAGAAGCGGCGCCACACTCACGATCCGCAGGTTCGGGAAAACCTGTTTCTCTGACAGCGGGATGCTGTTCGTGACGACCACCTCATGGATCGGTGCATCTCGCAGCAGCGAAGTCGCCTTGCCGCAGAACACCGAATGCGTCGCGCCGACATAAATTCGGCCGGCCTGATGGGCATGAACAACATTGACGGCACCGACGATCGAGCCAGCTGTGGTAATCATATCGTCGAACAACAATGCAATCTTTCCCTTGATCGGGCCGCCGATGAGATTGGCCTGCCTGGTTTCGGTGGCGCTCGAGCGGCGTTTATCAACGATGCACAGCGTTCCTCCCAGCCGCTCCTGATGGTGCAGCGTGCGTTTGATGCTTCCCTCGTCGGGGCTGACAACGACGATCTCATCGCGCGGAAGACCAAGTCCTGCAAAATATTCATCGAGGATCGGGGCAGCATACAAGTGGTCGACCGGCACATCGAAAAACCCCTGAATCTGAGCGGCATGCAGATCCATCGCCAACACGCGGTCGGCCCCGGCTTCGACAATCAGGTTCGCGACCATTTTCGCGGTGATAGGAACGCGCCCGGCGTCTTTGCGGTCCTGCCGGGCGTATCCAAAGTAGGGAATGACGGTGGTAATCCGGTCGGCGCTGGCCCTCTTGCAGGCGTCAATCAGAATCAACAGCTCCATCACGTTTTCATTGACGGGAGGGCAAGTCGGCTGCACGATAAATACGTCACGACCGCGAATATTCTCTTCGAGCTTCAGCCCGATTTCGCCGTCTGGAAAATTCCAGATGTCCACATGTCCCAGCTCGATTCCCAAATAAGCTGAGATTTCGCTGGCCAGCTTCGGATGAGCTCGCCCGCTGATGATCGTGAGGTGTTCGTGCATGATGGCCGCCGCGGATGAATTGAAAATGATCCCCGCAGAGACAGGCTAGTCGCCCCAGAGAACAGACGCAAGGGCCGGGATAACGCCCATTGCCGACGTGCCCCGCTCAATCGTTGAGTAATATACATACGGCCAGTATACTACAATAGGATGTGGTGCAATTTCAGGTAAAACTCTGAACGAGGTCGGCGGATGAATGTTCCAGATTCCAACCACAGACCGAAAGGGCATACATCACTGTCCAGTCCGCCGAACCGTTTTCAAAAAATACACGCTGAACCAGATTTCGACCATTTTGAAAACGATGCCGAGTCTCTGGAAGAACACCGATCGATTGCTACGGAATTTCTCCCGGACACGTCCAAAAGCATCATCAGCGAGAACGAAAGTCCCGATGTTCCGTTTCGCTACAGTCTGAATCCGTATCGCGGCTGCGAACATGGTTGCGCATATTGCTATGCAAGACCGACCCACGAATATCTGGGGTTGAACGCCGGGCTGGACTTCGAATCAAAGATTTT
>JAYTRB010000724.1:0-3983 GCA_043746425.1 Planctomycetia bacterium | reverse complement strand
CCTCGACCGTGGCCCGTTCCAAGCCGAGGAGTGCCGCGGATCCTTCGGGACAAGTCCATCAAGGCCTGGGGAACCTGGCCAGCTTTCCCGATAACTGCCTGTTCTATCAGCCAAAAACCCGCCTCAGCAAGTCTCGGTGGGATTTTTTTCCCTCAGGCGAAGGCCTTGGGAATTGACGTCGACCAGCAACGTTCGCCCTCGCGGCAGGAGAAAATGGTCTACCTCGGCGTATTGCTGAAGTCGTTCTTACAGGGTGCCACCGCAATTCAAAAACTGCTTGAGTTGCTGCTGGGGCGGAAGCGGCCGGAACGACTGACCGAACGCATCGGCGAAGAGCGAGTAGCGAGTGACAGAGCGGATGCAGGAACGCGACGAGGTCGAACAGCTCACGCTGATGCAGATGCTCGAGGGACATGCGGGCGCGACTCCGCCTGCGGTCTGTGCTGTGACGGGTGGACCGGGCGACGGGTGGACCGGGCGACGGGGGACGGGCGACGGGGGCACGTGCTCAACAGACCCAGTGCGAACCCGATTCAAAGACGCATTGGTACGAGGATAAGGCGGGGCTGTGCCTCGAACTGGGCAGCCGCACCGATGCCAAAGCCCCGACTCCCCCTGCTGGCGATCCTTGTCCGAACGTGCCGCCATTCCTGCGCGTCCCGACAGGAAATGCAAACGCGACGGATGGAATGGGCGTGATCCAGGCGCGGTAGCGGCGGCCTTTGCAGGCGGCTGAAAATAATGAAGCCGGCGAGCGGTGAGCCTGACCCCCGTGGCGTATCTTCCATGAGAACGCGTTCTTCGACCTCCTTCGATCGTCGGGAATTTCGTACAGCCGCTCGCTGGCGGAGCAGGCGGAGCGCCCTGTATATTGGTGGCGATCGATAAGTGACATTCTACGGATCGGGGAGAGCTTCTTTCATGTCGCAAGATTTTACGCCGCCGGGAATTCCCTCGAACCCGCCGCCAGGCGGCGAACACGAGACGCCGCATCCTAAAAGCATTTACCTGGTGTCGTATCCGAAGGTCGTCTTTCTTTACCCCACGCTGATTGCCGCACTTCTCGCCGGGCTGCACGTGTTGATTGCCCAGGATCTGGCGCGCGATGACGTACACATTGCTTCGGCGCTGTTCATGGCTGTGTTCGCCATCAACCTCGTGGTGTTCGCCTTCGACTTCCCGCGGACGACGTCGCTGACACTGTTTTTTTTCATCGCTGCCTTCGTTCTGGGGGCGCTGCTCTTGTTTCGTCTCAACGAAGAGATTCTGCCCTTTCTGAGCACGATGTTACGCCGGTACCAGCCTGAGGCGAACGCCACATTTTACTTCTCGATTGCCGGAGCCTTGTCGGTCGTCTATCTTGCCGTCCTGGTCAACGTACAATTCGACTATTGGGAGGTCACTTCGAACGAGTTGCTGCATCATCACGGGTTCCTGAGCAACCTCGAGCGGTTTTCTGCGCCGAGCCTTAAGGTTGATAAAGAAATCAACGACGTGTTTGAATATCTACTCTTGCGGTCGGGACGACTGATTCTGCATCCCAGCAACGAGCCCCGGGCGATCGTGCTGGAAAACGTCCTGATGATCAACTCGCGGGAGGCCGAACTGACGCGAATGCTCGGCACCCTGCAAGTGCAGATTCGCCCCACGAATTAGCAACCACGGAGAGAAAGCAGCATGACGAAATTGAAAATTGCGGTAGGACTAATGGCCGTATTGGCCGGCAGCGCAGCATCGATCGCGCTTCACGCCGCCGAAGAGACCGACAAAGACGGCTGGATCCGTCTCTTCAATGGAAAAGACCTCACCGGCTGGAAGGCCAGTGAGGGGGTCGAATGGAAGGTCGAGAACGGCGAGATCATTACCCCGCCAAAGCGGTCGCACCTGTTCACCGAACGGGAGTTCAAAAACTTTGAATATAAAGTCGATTGCATGACGCTACCCGGCAGCAATTCGGGCTTGTACTTTCACACGAAGTACGAAGAGAGCTTCCCCAAGACGGGCTTTGAAGTGCAGGTCAATCAGACGCAGGGCGACCCCGTCAAGTCGGGAAGTCTTTACAACCTGCTTAAACTTTTCAGCAGCCCCGTCAAAGACAATGAATGGTACACCTACCATATGATTGTGAAGGGGAAGCAAGTCACCGTCAAAATCAATGACAAGACCTTGTTTGAATACGTCGAGCCCGAAGGGGTCGTTGGTCCCACAAACAAACTGGGAAAAGGGAGCTTTGCCATTCAGGCTCACGACCCCAAGAGTGTGGCCCATTACAAGAATATCATGGTCAAGCCCCTGCCGGACTAATCGGCCGCGGCATGAAATTCGGCTACAACACGAACGGACTGGCGTTTCACCGCTGGACAGATGCCCTTGAGCTTCTGGCCGACCTCGGCTACGAATCGGTGGCGATCACGCTCGATCACCATTGCCTCGACCCGTACGCCGATGGTCTGGCTCGGGAAGTGTCGCGCATGGCGGCCCATCTGCAGCGGCTTGGTCTGGCGTCAGTCATCGAAACCGGCGCGAGATTTCTGCTCGACCCGCGTGCCAAGCACGAGCCGACGTTGATGTCGGCCAGCTCGAATGAGCGCGCTTTGCGAATCGACTTTTTGAAGCGGTCGATCGATATCGCCTGCGACCTCGGCTCTGATGCGGTGTCGTTCTGGTCGGGCATTCTCCGCGAGCCGATCGCAACCCAAGCCGCACTGTCGCGGCTGGCGCACGGGTGTGCCGAGCTGATCGACCACGCCACCTCTCACAAAATGAACCTTGGGTTCGAACCCGAACCAGGAATGTTCATCGAGACTTTCGCGCAATACGAACAATTGCTGCATCTGGTCGATGGGGCCGTGTTCGGTCTGACGATTGACATTGGACATGTCTACTGCGTTGAAGAAGAGCCGATTGCCGACTACCTGCGGCAATGGGCGCCGCGGCTGTTCAACGTGCACATTGAAGACATGTTCAAAGGGGTACACGAGCACTTGCGGTTCGGTGAAGGAGAGATCGATTTTCCTCCGGTGATGCAGGCCCTGGCCGAAATCGGTTATGCCGGCGGCGTGCATGTCGAGCTCAGCCGGCACGGCCACATCGCTCCCCAGGCGGCGCGCGAGTCGCTCGATTTTCTGCGCAGCCTGAAGCGAAAGAGCACTGGCCGATCGGAGTAACCCGGGGGTTCTAGGGCCACCCCCTCAAGGCACCAGGAGGGATTTACCCCTGGTTACCCGGCCATCGACTCGGTGCATCTCATACAGCCGTCGCGATATGCCAATTATTGAAGGCAAATGCCTGAGCGCGGCCATTGAAGGCCGGTCGATTCTTTCGATACAGAACGATAAGTTCCCCTCTCGACCTTCCGCGCCGTTGCCTCACGGTTCTCGCCGTTAAGATGTCTAATAAAACCAAGTCCGATTTCGACGCTCATTCTGCATCCGCGAAAGACGCCGGTAGCGCTGAAATCTCTGCCCTGGCCTGCAGCGTTCAGGTGCGTGTCGATCAGTTGGTCGCCGGAACGCGACTTCACTTTCCTATCCACGACAGAAGCGGCCTATTGCTGTTGGCGCACGGCGCGCAGATCACGACGCACTTTAAAGAGTTGCTGATCGCGCGCGGCGTACTCGAAGTGATGCTGCACGAAGATGACGCCGCAGATATCGCGTCGTCGGCCTGCTCCTCACAGAAAAGGTCGAAAGACGGTTTACAAATTCCACGTTATGGGGCACGCCTTACAAATCCGCTCGACGACATGGTCGACGCGCGAGGGCTGTCGCTCGAACAGTCTGGCCCGCGAATCAAAGATCGGCTGGTTCGGCATGGCGCGACGGGCTACGACCGCGGCCTGCGAGAAACCATTGCCCGGCAATATCTGGAGGCTTGTTCAAAGCTCGGCGCGATGATTACTGCGGTGGAGGCCGCGAGATTGGTCGACGGCGGCAATGTCTGTGCAATTGTCATTGAACAGCTTGCGAGTCTGATTCAAGACA
>JAYTRB010000723.1:0-6459 GCA_043746425.1 Planctomycetia bacterium | reverse complement strand
CAGGCGATTTTACTACATTCAATGACTCGCGCGGCGAGATCACAAAAACAGGTCATCAGGATTCGAGCACAGGAGAGTCGACATGGCGGCACGTGGCGAGACGATTGTTGGGATCGATTTGGGAACCACCAACTCCGTGGTCGCGGTCATGGAGGGGGGCGAGGTTAAAGTCATCGCCAACCTTGAAGGCAATCGCCTGACCCCCAGCGTCGTGGCTTTCACCGACAAAGGAGAGATTCTCGTCGGCGATCCGGCGAAGCGGCAAGCGGTCACAAACCCCAAGCGCACAATTTACTCGATCAAGCGCTTCATGGGACGTCGCCACAGCGAAGTCGCTTCTGAAGAGAAGATTGTTCCTTACGAAGTCGTCGGGGGACAGAACGAGTACGTGAAGGTCAAGCTGGGAGACAAGCAGTACACGCCACCAGAGATCTCGGCGCATGTCCTCCGCAAGCTTAAGGAAGCGGCTGAGAGTTATCTGGGGCACAAGGTCAATCGGGCGGTCATCACCGTACCGGCCTATTTTAATGATGCCCAGCGACAGGTCACCAAAGATGCCGGTCAGATTGCCGGCCTCGAAGTCGAGCGAATCATTAACGAGCCGACCGCGGCGGCACTGGCTTATGGTCTGCAGAAGAAGAAAGAGGAAAAGATCGTCGTTTTCGATCTCGGGGGCGGGACGTTCGACGTTTCTGTTCTCGAGGTGGGCGATGACGTGGTCGAAGTGCTCAGCACCAACGGCGACACCCATCTGGGTGGCGACGACTTCGATGAGGAACTCATCAATTTTATCGCCGACCGATTCAAGAAGGACAATGGAATTGACCTGCGTAAGGATGCGATGGCCCTGCAACGGTTGCGGGAAGCCGCCGAGAAGGGAAAGAAAGAGCTCTCGTCTTCGCAGTCGACCGACATCAACCTTCCCTTTATTACGGCCGACGCCAGCGGCGCCAAACATCTGCAGATGACGATTACCCGGTCAGAATTTGAACGCCTGATCGACAATCTCGTCGAGCGCTGCCGCGAGCCGGTCACCAAGGCGCTGGCCGATGCCAAGCTGAAGCCCGGCCAGATCGACGAAGTCGTGCTGGTTGGCGGATCGACCCGCGTTCCGAAAGTGCAGGAACTGGTCCGCAAGATGTTCGACAAGGAGCCGCACAAGGGTGTCAATCCCGACGAAGTCGTGGCGATCGGCGCCGCCATTCAGGGGGCGATCATCGGCGGCGACGTCAAGGACGTTGTATTGCTCGACGTGACGCCCCTGTCGCTGGGTATCGAGACCGAGGGGGGGGTAATGACAGTCCTCGTCGAACGCAACACGACGATTCCCACTGAAAAGAAAGAGACTTTCAGCACGGCCGCCGACAACCAAACCGCTGTCACCGTCAGGGTCTTTCAGGGCGAGCGGAAGATGGCCAACGACAACCGTCTTTTGGGTCAGTTCAATCTCGATGGCATTCCCCCCGCACCGCGCGGTATGCCGCAGATTCAGGTCGCATTCAGCATCGACGTGAACGGCATCTTGAATGTCTCGGCAAAAGACACAGGAACGGGCAAAGAACAAACGGTCAAGATCGAACAGTCGAGTGGGCTGTCTGAATCGCAGATCGAGCAGATGCGAAAGGACGCTGACGCCCACGCCGAAGAAGACCAGCAAAAGCGCAAGCTGGCGGAAGCGCGCAACACGGCCCACAGCCTGATTCACCAGACCGAAAAGCTGCTCAAAGAACATTCCGACAAGCTCGACGCAGGTTCCAAATCGGCAATCGAAGGCGCCGTCGAAAAGGTCAAGTCGAAAGCCGACGGCGATGATGCCGCAGCGATCGAGCAGGCCGTCGATGAGCTGAATCAGGCCGCCCACGCCCTTTCAAAACACATGTACGAGCAGGGTGGACAGGCTCCGCAGGCGGGGGGCGCCGGTCAGCCGGGCGATGGCGCCAAAGCCGGTCCGAAAGAAGAAGTCATCGACGCTGAGTACGAAAAGAAAGAATAGTCTGGCGGCCGGTTTCAAAGTGCTTCAGTTTCAAACCGGATGAATTCGCATTTTCGCGGCTTCACCGCTGTTGACGCACGTCGCGAGGTAATCGCTCATGGCCTTTCGCTTCGACAAACTCACTGTCAAAGCCCAGGAATCTGTGCAACGCGCCCATGGCCTGGCACAAGACCGCGGCAATCAGCAGATGCAACCTTTGCACCTGCTCGCGGCGCTGCTGAACGAAGAGCAGGGTCTCGTCAAACCGGTCATCCAGAAGGTGGGGGCCAACGTTCGACAGCTTGAATCGATTGTCGATGGCGAGTTGCAGCGGCTTCCGAAAGTAAGCGGCGCCGGGGGGGACGTCGGGATGAGTCCCGCAGTGCTAAAGGTTCTCGAAACTGCGCAGGATCTCGCGCAGAGAATGAAAGACCAGTTCGTATCGACCGAGCATCTTCTCATTGCCTTGACTCAGGTCGATGATCAGGCCCGACGTCTTCTTGAATTGCACGGCGTTGAAGAGGCAGATGTGCTCAGCGCACTTAAAGCCGTGCGCGGCGGTCACCAGGTGACCGACCAGACTCCTGAAGAGAAATATCAAGCTCTTGAACGGTACGGTCGCGACCTGGTCGATCTGGCCCGCCAGGGAAAGATTGATCCGGTCATCGGCCGCGACACTGAGATTCGCCGCGTGATTCAGATTCTCTCGCGACGACGTAAAAACAACCCCGTGCTGATCGGCGAAGCCGGCGTGGGGAAGACGGCAATCGTCGAGGGTTTGGCGCATCGCATCGTTCAGGGAGACGTGCCGCAGAACGTCAAAGACAAAACCGTCGTGGCGCTCGACATGGGGGCTTTGATAGCCGGCACAAAGTACCGCGGTGAATTCGAAGACCGGCTCAAGGCGGTACTGAAGGAAGTCAGCGAAGCGAACGGGCGGGTGATCTTATTCATCGACGAATTACACACGGTGGTAGGCGCAGGCGCCGCAGAGGGGGCGATGGACGCCTCGAACCTGCTCAAGCCGGCGCTCGCGCGTGGGGAACTGCACTGTGTGGGGGCGACGACGCTTGACGAATATCGCAAGCATATAGAGAAAGACCCGGCTCTCGAACGCCGGTTTCAGCCAGTGGTCGTACAGCAACCGAGCGTCGAAGACACGATCTCGATTCTTCGCGGGCTTAAGGAACGGTACGAATCGCACCACGGCGTGCGGATCACCGACGACGCACTGATTGCCGCGGCGACTCTGTCTGATCGATATATCAACGACCGGTTCCTTCCCGATAAGGCGATCGACCTGGTTGACGAAGCCTCCAGCCGGCTGCGCATGGAAATTGATTCCATGCCTGCCGAGATTGACGAGGCCACGCGACAGCTCACGCGGATGCAGATCGAGGCGACGGCTTTGTCGCAGGAATCCAGTTCCGACAGTAAGGAACGGCTGCTGAAGCTGCGGCGGGAGATCGCCGATCGCGAAGAGGCCGTCAACCGGCTGAAGGCCCAGTGGCAGTCCGAAAAGGCGTCGCTTGAGGGTCTGCGTCCGCTTACCGAAGAGATCGACAGGCTTCGCACGGCCTATGATCAGGCATTTAAGAAAGCCCAGCGCACAAATCTCAACGAGGACTTCATAACGGCCCATCAAGCCGAGCAAAGCCTGCGGGCGGCAGAACAGAAACTGCGCGAGCTCGAACAACATGCCGCAGAGGTCGGGTCTGAAGGCGAACGAATGCTCCGCGAAGAAGTGACGGCCGAAGACATCGCCAAGGTCGTGAGTTTGTGGACGAACATTCCCGTGGCGCGCATGCTGCAGGGGGAGCGGGCAAAGCTGCTGAAAATGGAAGAGGCCATTCACCAGCGGATGATCAATCAGGAAGAAGCGGTGCGGGCCGTGTCGAATGCCGTGAGGCGGGCACGCTCGGGGCTGCAAGACCGCAATCGGCCGATCGGTTCATTCATCTTTCTGGGCCCCACCGGTGTGGGCAAAACCGAACTGTGCAAAGCTCTTGCCGAATTTCTGTTCGACGACGAAAAGGCCATGGTTCGCATCGATATGAGCGAATTCATGGAGCGGCATAGCGTCTCGCGTCTGGTCGGGGCGCCCCCAGGCTACGTGGGATATGAGGAAGGCGGTCGCCTGACCGAAGCCGTGCGCCGCCAGCCATACTGCGTGCTTCTGCTCGATGAAATCGAAAAGGCGCACCGCGACGTGTTTAACATTCTCTTACAGCTGCTGGATGACGGCCGGCTGACGGACAGTCAGGGAAGAACTGTCAATTTCACGAACTGCATCGTGGTGATGACCTCGAATATCGGCAGTCAGGCGATCATGGATCTGGCCGGCAAAAAAGATGAGAAACAAATTCACAATCGCGTGACCGAAGCCCTTCGCCAGCACTTCCTACCCGAGTTTCTGAACCGCATCGATGAAGTCATCGTTTTTCATCCGCTTGATCGCGAAGAGTTGCATAAGATCGTCGATCTGCAGCTGGGCCGGCTGAAACAGCAATTGGCCGAGAGCAAATTCGATCTTGAAGTGACCGCGGCGGCCAAGGACGTGCTCACCCAGGAAGGCTACGACCCGGTCTACGGCGCCCGGCCGCTCAAGCGGGTGATTCAGCAAAGGTTGCAGAATACGCTCGCAAACGAAATTCTTTCGGGGAGATTCGTCGAAGGAAGCAAAATCATCGTCGACGCGAAGGATGCGAACTTCGTATTTGAGGCGGTGTGAGGGTCGCGACTGCGACTTTACGGTTTGACGCACGGCGCCTCGCAGATTATGCTGTTAGAAATTCAACTTTAGGAATTACCTGAGCCTCCTCAATGTCTGTCGTCTTCCCTGCCATCGATCGCTTCTGCCAATCGGCCACTTTGGTGGCGATTGTTGGAATTTTGATTATTAGGGGCGCCACGCGACCCTGAGGCCCGACGGTTCTTTAAGCAACCAGTTTCACCCCTCAGGTCGAAAGGTCTGAGGGGTGTTCGCATTTTGGGAGCAAACCGATGATGCCGCGGATTGAGATCTACGACACCACGCTGCGCGATGGCAGTCAGGGCGAAGGAGTCAACTTTTCGCTGGAAGACAAACTTCTGATAACAGCCAAACTCGACGAACTCGGTTTCGATTACATCGAAGGGGGTTATCCCCTGTCGAACCCCAAAGACTTCGAATACTTCCAGCGCGTTGCTGAAATGCCCCTCAAGCACGCGAAAATTGCCGCTTTCGGCATGACGCGGCGCCGCGGTTGTGCTGCCGCCGACGACACGGGAATGCAGGCCTTGCGCGATTCAAAAGCCCCTGTGGTTACGATCGTCGGCAAGACCTGGGATCTGCACGTTTTTGAGGTGCTGCGGATCGACGAAACCGAAAATCTGGCCATGATCAGCGATTCCGTCGGCTATCTGGCTGCGTTCGGGCGGGAGGTTATTTATGACGCCGAACATTTTTTCGATGGGTATTTCCACAATCCCGAATTTGCTCTGAAGACGATTTGCGCGGCCCAGAAAGCCGGCGCACAAATGATTGTGCTTTGCGATACGAACGGCGGCCGGCTTCCTGAAGAGATTGCGCAGGGGGTCGATGCCGCTCGCAGGGCGGTTAAAGTGCCAGTGGGAATTCATTGCCATAACGATTGCGATGTGGCAATCGCCAATTCGCTCACAGCCGTCGCCCACGGCGCCTTGCAGGTGCAAGGAACGATCAACGGCATTGGAGAGCGCTGTGGAAACGCCGACCTCGTCAGCGTCGTCGCCAATCTGGCCCTGAAGCACAAGAATTGCGAGGTTTTACTTCCCGGCGGTGTGGACCGGCTGACAGAACTTTCACGCTACGTCTACGAAATCGCGAATATGAACTTTCGCTCGAACCAGCCGTTTGTAGGAACGAGCGCCTTTGCGCATAAGGGGGGCATGCACGTGCATGCCGTCAATCGTGTCTCTCAGAGTTACGAACACATTGCCCCCGAGGCCGTCGGCAACGTGCGGCGAGTGTTGGTCAGCGAATTGTCGGGCCGCTCGAATATCGTCGCCAAGACGACCAAGTATCAGCTTCAAAACGATAACGTCCTGATGGCGAAGATTCTCGACCGGGTCCAGGATCTCGAAAACGACGGGTACCAGTTTGAAGCCGCAGAGGCCTCATTCGACCTGCTTGTCAAGAAAGTGGCCGGCATCTATCAGCCGAAATTCGAACGAATTCATTACCGCGTCAACGTCGAAACAGGCGACGCGGGGACACCTCTGACCGAAGCGACGGTGAAGCTCGGCGTAAAGGGACAAACCGAACACGTCGTCGCCGAAGGGGATGGGCCCGTCAATGCTCTCGACACGGCCCTGCGGAAAGCCCTGCTGCCGACCTACCCGCGACTGGCTGAAATGCAACTGGTCGATTACAAGGTACGAGTCATCAATTCCAGTGAAGGCACCGCTGCCCGCGTCCGCGTCGTCATCGAAAGCCGCGACGCACACGACGTCTGGAGCACCATCGG
>JAYTRB010000722.1:0-1715 GCA_043746425.1 Planctomycetia bacterium | reverse complement strand
AATTAAGAGCTGGGAAGTGGGGACAGCGACCCGCCGTTCACCTCAGCGCCATCGGGCCGCCCGATTGGGGCGGCACATCCTTACCGCGGCCAGCACATTAAATCGCTTTGTATTCGTATTGACTAAGTTGGGACATTGGCACATTTCAGCATTTGGGAACTGGAGTATATCTGCTATTGTCTGGCGGCATATCGCAGAACTATTCAGCACATCAGGAGGATGAGCCATGCTGGACTTGGAAAAACTTCTTGCAGGCGAGCGGGGAAATATTGCATCGCTGGCAGAAGCGCACGTCAATCCGGCCTTCGTCAAGGTTCTGCGAATGCTGGGCTACGACAAGCATTATGTCCGCGGTGAGGGGGCATATCTCTATGACAATGCCGGCCACCAGTACATCGACTGTCTCGTTGGGTACGGTACTTTCGCCTGCGGACGGAATCATCCGGTCATCCGCGACACGATCAAGCAGGCGATGGATCTCGACCTGCCTAATCTGCTGGCCATGGGAATTCCACGTCTATCCGGGCTGCTCGCTCAAGAGCTGACGCGTGCAGCCCCCGGTGATCTGGAGACCGTCTTTTTCACCAGCTCGGGTGCAGAAGGGGTAGAAACGGCCCTCAAATACGCGCGCGCCGCCACTGAAAAACCGCGCATCGTTCACTGCGACAGATCGTTTCACGGTCTGACGCTCGGGGCCCTGTCGGTCAATGGCAATAAGGAATTTAAAGAAGGATTCGGCCCGCTGCTGCATGGGGTTGCCACTGTGCCATACAACGATTTGGAGGCACTTGAAGAAGAGTTTTTGCAAGGCGACGTCGCCGGGTTCATCGTCGAACCGATTCAGGGGGAAGGAGTGTTCATGCCCCACGACAAGTTTCTGGCAGGCGCTCAGCAGCTGTGCCACAAGCATGGCGTCATCTTCATCGTGGACGAAGTGCAAACGGGACTGGGACGAACGGGCCGATTATTCGCCTGCGAGCATTGGGGAATCGAACCCGACATTCTCATTTTGGCGAAGGCCCTGTCGGGAGGGTATGTTCCCTGCGGCGCGGTTTTGAGTAAACGCTGGATTCATGACAAAGTGTTTTCCAGCCTCGATCGTTGCGTCGTGCATTCGTCGACGTTCAGTGAGAACGACCTGGCCATGGCGGCGGGACTGGCCACGCTGCACGTCTTGCGCGAAGAGAAACTCGTCGAAAATGCCGCCGCTATGGGAGATCTTCTGGTTCACGGACTTCGCGAAGTCGGCCGGAAGTACGAAATGTTTCGTGAAGTGCGGGGCCAGGGTTTGATGATCGGAATCGAGTTTGGTCCGCCGAAGAGCACCACGCTCAAGATGGGGTGGAATTTGATTCACAAACTCAATCCGAGTCTGTTTTGTCAGGTCATGCTCGTCCCCCTGCTGACTGACCACCACATCCTCGCACAGGTTGCGGGCCATCATCTTGATGTCATCAAGCTGCTGCCCTCTCTGGTCATCACCGCAGCGGACGTCGCCCACATCGTGCGCTCGTTCGACCACGTGATGGCGGCCGCACACCGGTTCCCTGGCCCGGTCTGGGAAATCGGCAAGCGCCTCGCAGGAACAGCCCTGCGATTGAGCGGTTGATTGCCCCCCGTTTGACGCGTCAGTCGGTCTTGGCCGTTACGCATCATTTCGCTATCGTCCCGACCGGCAGATTGTCCCAGATTCGGAATAAATCCGTGGGGCGGTA
>JAYTRB010000721.1:0-3587 GCA_043746425.1 Planctomycetia bacterium | reverse complement strand
AGCCGACAGTCACACCGTGGGCGAGCCTTTTAGAGAGCGTCCGGCGGGCCGCGGTCAAAAATTTGGCCGGCGAACGGGCGAAATCCTGAACTGCGTCAGAGTGTAAAACGACGGGCTATGCAGGGAGTGCGGCGCTGGAGGGCACAGACATGGTTCAAAGGATTAAAAAGAACAGCCCGGCTGCTGAAAAGCAGCCGGGCTGTGAGGGTGTCGATCGATAATGCCTGCCGATCAGATTCCCGGAATGTCGAGCTTTTCGTCGAGGGCGATTTTGCGCAGCTTCTCAAGCGCTCGCGATTCGAGCTGACGGATTCTTTCTTTCGTGACGCCAAACCGGCCGCCGAGCTGTTCCAGCGTCTGCGGTTCGGTGTCCTGGTTGAGGCCAAAGCGGTACATGATGATGTTCCGTTCTCGTTCGTCGAGGCGATTGAGAATCTTGATGATGGCTTCGTGCTGTCGATGGTTGACCAGTTCCAATTCAAACTGGTCGGAACGCTGGTCAGGCGAGGACAGGAAAAGTTCATCACTTCCCGTGCGATAGCGGTCGAGCAGGTTGTGCTCGGCCGGAATCGAACGCGCGTAGTTCTTCATAATGGCCCAGGTGGCGTAGGTCGAGAATTTGAAACCCCGGCTGAAATCAAACTTTTCGATCGCCCGAATCAGCGAAATGTTGCCATCGCTCACCATCTCGAAAAAGTTGGCGTTGGGTTTGACGTGCTTCTTGGCGATCGACACCACCAGCCGCAGGTTACTGCGGATGAGAATGTTCTTGATTTCGACAGCCTCATCGAGGCAACGTTCGATCTGATCCATGACGCGTGTCTTAGCCCGCGAAACATCAAGCTGGTCGCGCAGACGGGCCGCTTTCATCTTCAGATAGTTCATTTTTCGAAAGTGGTGCGCTTCCTGCTCTTTGGTCAAAAGCGGAATACTGTAGAGTTGAGCCAGATACGGGGGCAAACCGGGAGGCGCCCGGAAGGCAGATGACTTTTCAGTGCTCTGCGGAGCGGGCCCCAGAATCAGTTCGTCGGCGTCAGGTCCTTCGAACGAAGCGTGATACATAAATTCGATCGGTTGATCGACCAGCAGCTTAGCCCGAATCTCGCCCACAATACGATACACGCTGGCCTTCGTGCGGCAGTAGCGCTTCGCCAGTCGTTCGACCGACATTCCCTTACGGAAGCCGCGATGAATCTCTTTCTTGACGTCTTCAGTGAGGGGCTGCGGAGCATCGGGGAACACCGCCGCCTCGCGGTGCTGCTGATCGTGATTTTTGATCGTATACCGAATCGTCTCAACGGCTCGACCCGTTTTACGAGCGATGCGGCGGCTGATTTCGGCCGGGCACCCCCCCGCACGAGCCAGCCGGCGGGCGCGGATAATAATTTCATCGCGCTCAACATCGGACATCTGGGTAAACTGTCCTCCGCGTTGCACGTCGCTGGCGTGCCGCGCCACAAATCGTTCGACCGAAGACTTCAGAAAACCGATTCGCTTGCGATTCCCGAACATGAACCGCCGGCTGACCAGCCCCCGGTTGCGCCAGCGGTCGACCGTTTTCGTCGATACCTTGAACCGCTCACTCACCTCTTCAACAGTTAAAACCTGCTCGGGTAGACTATCGGCCTTAATGTTCGCGCTGTCAGAAAGGTCTTCGATGAAGAGCCGCAGATCGTGCGCGGCATCGGCGCCGTTGACCAGCAAGTCAGGGTACATTTCGGGGCGATACGTGGTGATGCGCTGACACAGATCTTGATAACGGTATTCTTGCCCCACCTCCAGCTCTTCCAAAAGCTGTTCTGCCATATCGATCTGCTGCAGTCGGAGATATCGAGGTGCGTAACGTACCTGCTGATCTTTCAACTGCCGAAGTGCCGGATTCTTGTAGTGTGACATGGTTGTTCACGGCTTCCTGGTGATTGCCGTCTCCCGAAGGATCCTTGGAAAACACTATTTCGTCTTAGTGCAAACGTCGCGCCAAACTCCGTAGTTCATCCCCGTAAAACCGCCGCAATTCTGGCTCCCGACGAAAGCAAGATCCCGAATAAAAATCGACGCCTGAAATATCGATCGTAAGTACCATCAGTAGTGAACCTTACAAAACGCTTCCTGTTACTCCCCCGCCAAGTCGTTCTAAATGCCGCTTCTATAATACATACGTGGTAATTGGACGCGCGAATCAAAGAAAAGTTCGCAAGCGAACGAAAATTGTCCAAATTTACTAAAGAGTGAGGCCCTTTTGACCACATTTCCGATCAATTTGGCGAAAGCATGCACGAATGCTTATTCGACTTTGGACGCGAACGAACCCGCTCCCGTCGAAGCCTACTCGACAGAAAATGGGTAGGCGCGTCGTGAAACGCGTCTGAGTTCCATCTCAGTGCCAGCCGCAGGCCCGCCATCGGACGGATTCAGCAACGTTCGTAGGATTCCCTTGAAATCGTTGATCGGCGGCTGTTCATGGCGCTTGAAACGCCTTATCGGATGGATCACCGCCCGACCGCAGATACGCGATCAAGTCGAGGATCTCCTCGGGGGTGAGAACGTTGATCAGCCCTTGCGGCATTTCTGAGACTGTCGAAGGCATTCGTTCTTCAATATCGGCCTTGCGGATCTCTGTCAGTTCCTTCGCGAACGGATCAGTGCGAACCATGAGCTTGTCGGCGGTTTGGTTGATGACCCGACCGTGAACGACGCGCCCATCAGTCAGCGCGAATATCGAATTGACATATTGATCGGAAATGATTTTCGAGGGTTCGATGAGCGCTTCCAGAATGTATCGCGCGTCGAACCGGTTCCCGACTCCGGAGATATCGGGACCCGTGTCGCCTCCCTCGTTGCGGAAGCGATGACACTTCGCGCATTGTGTCGCCTCATACGCCACTTTCCCTTTTTCAAACGATCGGCCTTTGGTCGCCTGGTTGAGCAGGGGAGCGAGATCGGCAAATTGCCAATTATGGACGAATTGGCGTGTAGTGGTCAGTTTAACGGCCTCTACCTTCTGGCTTCCGTCAATGACTTCTTTCAGAGCCGCCTGCTCTTCGTCGGTCATACCGGCCAGTGCGTCGTCGCGAATCTGATCGAGAAACTTTTGAAAGCTGGCGCCGCCGCGATAGCCTCGGGCAAGCGCGATCCAGCCGAAGAACGTTCGGCGGTACGACTCGGTCCAGCCGGTTTTCACGTTGCGCAGTGTGAAGACATAGAACATCTGGTCTTGCTGCGTCTGGGCCAACGCCAGTTGGGCGAGCCCGCGGTCGATGATTCCCGGCGCTTCGAGATACGCGAGTACTTTGCACAGCTCGCGGTTGACAAACTCGCTCTCGGCAGGAAAGAGGGGATCGAGCGTTTCGATCACTTTGGCCGCAGTTTCCGGCTGCTGGCCCCCCAGGCGGATGAACGCCAGGGCATAAACGCGGAGCGTGTCGAGCAGTTGTTCTTCAGTGAGTTGCTTGAAGGGGAGCGCATTGAGCCGCTCGAGCACAGCCGGCTGCAAATCCGCCGCACCGACGCGCGATAAGGCGACCAGCGACTGGAGCTGGGCATTCACCCGCTTTTCTGCCAGGGCTTTGTCCTTCCACAAGGTGAGA
>JAYTRB010000720.1:0-10299 GCA_043746425.1 Planctomycetia bacterium | reverse complement strand
GGAGTTGTGCTGCTCTTATTCGGGCAGATGGAAGCGGCGATTCGTGCCGTTCAGGCGATTTCACCGCAGCAGCCGAGCGCCTGCGACCTGCTCGACCGGCGTTTGTTGACGCTGGCGCGCGAGGCCGATGCGCGCTTCCGTGAGTTGATCCCTTCGCATGCCGAGGCCGCGCTGATCGTCGAACAAACCGGTTTCACGCCCTCGCAGATCCGCAATCGGATTCGCATGGTTGTGGAGTGTGCGACGAAAATGCCCGATGCGGGGGTTGTGGCGCATGAGGCGTATACTGAGGACGAAGTCGATTTTCTGTGGTCGCTGCCCGAAAAAGTGGTGCCGCTTCTGGCGCGTCTGCACGGGGCGACGCGCCCGCTGGCATTCGTCGAAGATGTGGCTGTGCCCCCCGACGTGCTCAACGACTTTCTGGTGCGGGCGCAAAATGTGTTTCAAAAGCACCGGGTCACCGCCTCGCTGTATGCGCACGCCGCGGCGGGGCAGGTTCACCTGCGTCCATTTCTGCCTCCCCCAACTCCCGAGACGGCTGAGCATCTTGAAACCATCGCGCGCGATCTGTATGCCCTCGTGTTTCAGTGCGGCGGAACAATCAGCGGAGAACACGGCACAGGCCTGTCGCGTTCGGCCTTTGTCCGCGAGCAGTATGGTCCGCTGTATGAAGTCTTTGTGCAGATCAAGCAACTCTTCGATTCGCAGAATCTTTTTAATCCGGGCAAGGTTCTCGTTGAAGATCCGCATTTGACGAGTCGCAATTTGCGACCGCCTGCGTTGCTTCCCGAGACGGTTGAATTGCAGCTTCGCTGGAAAGCCGATGAACTCTGGCAGGCGGCGGCCCGCTGCAATGGCTGTGGCCATTGCCGGACGCAATCTGCGCCACAGCGCATGTGCCCTGTGTTTCGCATCGACCCCACCGAAGAAGCCAGCCCACGTGCCAAAGCGAACCTGATTCGCCAACTGATGGGGGGGCAGCTCGCTCACGAGCAGATCTCTTCTCCCGAGTTCAAACGCGTGGCCAACCTGTGCTTCAACTGCAAACAGTGCCAGCTCGAGTGCCCGTCGAACGTCAACATTCCGCAGATGATGATCGAAGCCAAGGGGGCGTATGTCGCCGAGCATGGTTTGCCGCAGGTTGATTGGATTCTTTCCCGGGCGCATTCCTTCCGCGGATTGGGAAGCATGGCGGCGATCGCCTTCAACTGGAGTCTGACGAGCCCCGTGGCGCGTTGGATTCTAGAGCGCCTGACCGGCATCTCACGGCATCGCAAGCTTCCCAAGTTCGCCCGACGATCGTTCTTAAGATCGGCCAAGCGAGAATTGTTGATCAAGCCAGTGCTTGCCGGCAGTGAAAAACCGGTGGTGTATTTCATCGATCATTTTGCGAACTACCACGATCCCGAACTGGGGCGGGCGTTCGTGGCGATCTTGCGGCACAATCGGATCGCCGTGCACGCGCCTCGGGGCCAGCTCTCATCGGGAATGGCAATGATCTCGGCGGGCGACCTCGAACCGGCGCGCGAGATTGCCCGCGGAAACCTGCGCGAGCTGGCCGATCTTGCCCGTGAAGGTTGTTCAATCGTGTGCACCGAACCTGCGGCTGCGCTGTGTCTCAAGCAGGAATACCCCATGCTGCTCGATCACCCCGATGTCGAGGTGGTCGCCTCGCGAGTCATCGAAGCCGGAGACTTTCTCGCGCAGCTCCACGCCCAGGGGCGGTTGCGGACCGACTTTCAGCCGCTCGATTTCGTGGTCGGCTACCACACCCCGTGCCACCTCAAGGCTCTGGGCGCCGGTACGCCCCTGGCCGATCTGCTGCGTTTGATTCCTCGTCTGGAGGTGCGTACAATTGATGAGGGGTGTTCGGGAATGGCGGGGGCTTGGGGCCTGACGCGTCAGAACTTCCGCGATTCAATTCGGATCGGGTGGGGATTAATCTCGCGGATGCGGGCTGGCGATATTGTCGCCGGTGTCACCGAGTGCAGCAGCTGCAAAATGCAGATGGAGCAGGGAACCCACGTCCCGACGCTGCACCCGATTAAACTCCTGGCCCTGTCTTACGGACTGATGCCCGAGATTCAACGGCGTTTAAGGCCCTCGCGGCGGAAATTAGTGGTGACGTGAAAGCTTCCACAACCATGAAGGTAACCGTTCAGCTCTTCGCACGGGCGAGAGATCTGGCCGGCGCTGCCCGTGTTGAGCTGGAAGTTCCTGCGACGGCCTGTGTCGCCGATTTGAAGCAATCGCTGGTGATGCGCTTTCCTCAGGTATCGCCGCTGGTTCCCAACCTGCTGGTCGCCATCGGCAAAGATTACGCCGATGACCGTACGCTGCTGAAACCGGGTGTCGAGGTGGCGTGTTTTCCGCCGGTAAGCGGAGGGTGACGCAGTCTGGTATTTGCGATGGCTTGATGGTTCATGAGAGGTTAATGCGAAAGAGGGCCCACCGGGTGCATACCCCGGCCGAGCTTCACCGCTGAACGGTTTGTTTTGATATGATTCAACTGACGAATGAGACAATCGATTATACAGCGCTGACCGAATCGGTACGCTCGACCGCCGCCGGCGCCGTGGTGCTTTTTCTGGGCACAGTTCGCGAAATGACCGAAGGGCGGCAGACCATCGCTCTTGACTACGAAGCTTTTCCCGAAATGGCCAGCACCAAACTCGAAGAACTGTTGGCCGAGGCGTGCGAGAAATGGCCCGTCTCAAAGGCCGCGATCGCGCATCGGCTGGGGCGGCTTGAACTGGGCGACGTCAGCGTGGCCGTTGCGGTCAGTACGCCCCATCGGCAGCAGGCTTTTGAAGCGGGGAAATATCTCATCGACCGCCTGAAAGTGATCGTTCCGATCTGGAAAAAAGAAAACTGGGCCGATGGAAGCACCGCCTGGGTGCATCCGGAATTGCAACCGGCAAGCGCCGCCGTTTTACCGGCACTTGTCGCAGGGCATCAAAACCAGACGCCAATTGAAAAAAGTGCAGACGGCCAATAGGGCCGATGTCTGCCGACCTGTTCTCGACATTCGCATTTTTATGCCCGACCCATTGATTGATAGCTTCGGCCGTGTCCACACGAACCTGCGGATCAGCGTCACCGATCGCTGCAACATTCGCTGCTTCTATTGCATGCCTGCCGAAAATGTGCAGTTCATGGACCGCAGCGACCTCCTTTCATTTGAAGAGATCGAGCGCATCGTTCGCGTGGCGGTACCGCTCGGTTTGCGCCAGATTCGCCTGACCGGCGGCGAGCCTCTCGTGCGGCGGAACCTGCACGTCCTGGTTCGCAAACTCGCCGGAGTCGAAGGGATCGACGACATCGGCCTGACGACAAACGGCATTCTTCTGGCCGAGCAGGCCCAAGAGCTTTACGACGCGGGTTTAAGGCGCATCAATGTCAGCCTCGATGCGCTTGATCCGCAGAAATTCGAGAAGATCACCCGGCGGCAGGGGTATGAAAAGGTCATCGCTGGAATTGAGGCGGCACAGGCAGTCGGGTTTGATCCTGTGAAGGTGAATGCCGTCGCCGTCCGCGGGTTGGCCGAAGATGAGATTGTGCCGTTCGGGCATTTCGCGCGGAAGACGGGGGTCGAAATCCGCTTCATCGAATTCATGCCCCTCGATGCCGACAATGCCTGGCAGCGTGAAAAAGTGCTCTTCGCGCACGAGATCGTCGAAACGCTCGAACGCGAAATCATGCCGCTCGTACCGCGACCGGGGCAGGATCCGCATGCCCCGGCGAGCGAGTTCATGTTCGTCGACGGGGTGGGCAAAATCGGGTTCATTTCCTCGGTCAGTCGCCCGTTTTGTATGAGTTGCGACCGGTTTCGAATCACGGCCGACGGCAAACTGCGAAATTGTCTGTTCAGCCTCGATGAGACCGACGTCAAAGCCATGCTAAGGGCCGGGGCGCCCGAGGCCGACATCGCGCAGGCGATTCGCGCCAGCATCGCGGCGAAGAAGGAAGGTCATGAGATCAACACGGCCCGGTTCATCCAGCCCGAGCGACCGATGTACTCGATCGGGGGCTGAAGACATTGAATCGCATTTATCTCGACAACGCGGCGACAAGCTTTCCGAAGCCCGATTGCGTGTATGCGGCCATGGACGACTACAATCGCCGGGTCGGGGCGGCCATGGGGCGTGGCGCCTATCGGTCGGCCGTCGAGGCCGCGGGAATCCTGCAGCGCTGCCGCAAGAAAATCGCCGATCTTCTCAAAGCCGAAGACCCAGAGCGAATCGTCTTCACGTTCAACGGCACCGACAGCCTCAATGTGGCGCTGCACGGTCTGCTGCAATCTGGCGACCATGTCATTACGTCGGTGCTCGAACACAATTCGGTGGTTCGACCGCTTTCAGAACTGCGGCTGAAGAAGGGTATCGAGATCACGCGTGTCGGCACAGATGCAGCAGGAAAGGTTGACCCGGCAGAGTTCCAACGGGCCCTGCGGCCGCAGACGAAATTGATCGCCCTGATTCATGCCTCGAACGTCACCGGAACGGTTCAGCCGATCGCCGACGTGGGAACAATCGCGCGCAAGGCGGGCGTCCTGTTTCTTGTGGACGCCGCACAGACGGCGGGGCATCTGCCGATCGACATCTCGACCCTGCCGGTCGATATGCTCGCCTGTCCCGGGCACAAAGGGCTGTTGGGGCCGTTGGGGACGGGGGTGTTGTATTTGGGGCCCGGTATTGAAAAGCGATTAACAAGCCATCGCCAGGGAGGCACGGGGACGCACAGCGAGGACGATGCACAACCCGAAACAATTCCCGACAAATTCGAATCGGGAAACCACAACGCACCTGGGCTGGCGGGACTCGAAGCTGGGGTGTCATGGCTCCATGAACGGGGTATCGCGGAAATCCATCGGCACGAGCAGGCGCTCGTCAGCAAACTGCTCGAAGGGTTGAGTGGCATTCCCGGACTGCGGCTTTACGGTTCGATGCTCGACGACGTTCGGGTGGGCGTCGTCAGCCTCGCAGTTGACGGCTTCGATCCGCACGATGTCTCCGCGATTCTCGATCAGACATTCGGTATTGAAACGCGGGCCGGCCTGCACTGCGCTGCCGGGGTGCATCGCGCGATGGGCAGCTTTCAATTGGGGGGTACCGTCCGTCTCAGCATCGGGCCATTCACGATTCTTGAAGACGTGGCGCACGCCGTAGATGCGCTGCAACAGATTGCTGGCGCCACTTAATCTCAAGCTGCCGGCCTGCCCCGCCTCATAAATTCGGAATAAATTCGGATTTGATGCGCCAGCTGGTTACCTCGAATGCCTCTCCGCCCGCTCAAGTGAATTATTTTCGGGCGCGGCGCTGCAAGAGCACGTTTGTCCCCTTCTTATTTGACAGCACAATATCGGGAACCTTGTCGCCATCGAAATCGGTGACCAGAAACTGCGTACCGATTCCTGTGCCGAGGCTCTCGCCGATGACGTGCGGAGTGAACGTCGGCTCAGATCCTTTCTTCTTGTGGATCTCGAACCAGACCACGACCGGGTCGGCGTTCGGGTTGTCGTCCCCTTTGGGGCCATGTGCCCACCACCGTTTGCCCGTAACCAGATCTTTCTCTCCGTCGCCGTTAATGTCGACGTAGTTCAGCGCGTGCGTCTGCGAAATCATGTCGCTGATGAGATGGAACTGGTATTTTGGCTCGGCATTCGTGCCAATGTTTTCAAACCACCAGATTCCCGTGTTGTGGGCCGAGCTCATCATGATGTCGTTGTCGCCATCGAGGTCGAGGTCGTCAACGTGGATGTCGGCGGCGGCCAAATGCCCTTCCTTGCCGTCGCGCGTCAGAAAATGCGGATGAAACTTCCACAATTCCTTGCCCAGCTTCTCTTTCGGCGGCGCTTCCCACCAGCCATGCGGAATGATGATGTCTGACCGGCCGTCGTTATTCACGTCTCCCACGCCCAAACCATGGTAATACCGATGCGTACCGATGGGAATCTTTTCGGGGCTGACGGCGGTGAAGCTCCATTTCTCGTAGACCTTTTCCCCTTTCGGAATTTCGAGATAGCCAACCATTCCCTCGGTTTCTGAGGCCATAATTAATTCGGGCTGGCCATCGCCGGTGACGTCAACGAACAACGGAGTCTCGTTCGCCGCGCTGTGCCAGATGGGGTGTTTTTTCCAGGGCCCCTCTTTATTTTGCGGATTCTCGAACCAGTAACACAGTTCGCCGGGGAAGTCGATGCAGATCAGATCGGACCAGCCATCGCCATTCAGGTCGCGGGCCCAATCGGCGAAACTGTTGCTATAGCCACCTGCGCCGTCGCCGCGATCTTTCAATTCGCGGATCGGATGCATTGTCCAGTGGGGGGCTTCGTACCACGCGTCGCCATGAATGACGTCCATTTTCCCGTCATGGTTCACGTCGGCCGCGCCGACCCCTTCAGAGCGGAAGACATCATCGATTTTGACCCGCTCCCATTTGGTCTCGTCTGCAAAGCTGGAATGCGACAAAACAATTCCGAAACACATTACCAACCCGGCGGGCAGCATCGAACGCATGGTGTTTCTCTTTCGTGGGTGACTCTGGTGCGGGCTCAATCACGCTGGTCTATTAAACCGGATGCACCCCGGCGATGCCAGCGAGCGACAGGGGTTTATCTCAATCACCTGAGCGGTACGCACTGTCGAGAAAGAAATTGCCCATCGACAGTACCTGTTGAACATTCGCGCAATGCGTTTCTGGCAAACGCGAGTGCGATGCACCGAGTCCCTGGGAACCACGGCATGAATCTCGCAGCTCGCTTGGCAGACCTCGGCGGGCGAACGCGAACGACTCCCGATGATGGTTAACGAACCGCGCTTGACGCGGGTTGAAAGGCGGCCTGTTTCAACGTTCCGTCGGCGTTGTTGGCTTCGAGATTCAAAACCGACTTGCAACGCCGCGCCAGCGGAAAGTCGTTTCGCACTCCCAGGCCAGATTCGTTCTGTTTCGCATCGACGGTTTCTATCAGCGTCTGCAAATTGAAGGCTGGCCATTTCTGTTCGAGAAGGAGCAGCTGTTCGAGACCCTGGTAACTCTGTCGCAACTGGTCGGGAAGGAGTGCCGCCACCGCGACCGCCGCGATGGGAGTGCGTCCCAGTTCGGGATGTGCCAGAATCTCCAGCCCCTGGTGGTGAAAGAGAATGCAGCACACCAGTTCGTCGGGCAGTTTCCAACGATGGGCCAGGCCTGCCCCCGCCAGGGCGTGATCCCATCCGAATGTGTGCTGTTCAAAATCGCAGATGTCAACCTGCTGGCTGTCGCGGAGCTTGATGAATTCGAGATACGGTTCGTACAGTTCGGTGGTGAGCACGGGAAGCAGAAAGTCCTGCAAGAGCGCTCCGGCGAACGCAAGATCCTGATCGGTCTTGAGCATCGCGGCCACTTCCCTGGCAAACAGCGCTTTCTGCAGCGCGGCGATCCAGAAACAATTCTGGTTGAGCAGTTTCGACTGCCGGGCCTGAACGGCCCCCTTGGCGCCGACCGTGATGAGCAAGTTCTTGCTGGGCCGCAGCCCTAATAGCGACAGCCCTTGCATCACTGACGCAGCTTTCGTTCGCAGCCCTATAAATGCCGAGTTGACATGCCGCAGCAGCTCAAGCGTCAGACCTGTATCGGTTTCGACGATCTTCGCCAGATCCTTAATGAGGGCGTTGGGATCGCTCGATTTCTGAACAAACTGCGTCACCGCGACCGGCAGGGCAGGTAGAGTCATGGTGGGGGGAAGCGCGGCGACGGTGAAGTCTCCCAAGGCTTCTTCCCGAATGGCTGTCCAGTCGATGGCCACAACGTCTCCTTATTCTGCGGGCACTCTCCCGATGATTTCTCAATGGAGAAAACATAGGTTGCGTTTTGGCGTCAACGCGCCGGCGGGCACAGGAGGCAAATCCCCCCAAACGACAATGTCGTGGCAAGCGGTGGTGCAACCCGTATGATCGTTGCCATTGGAACTGGCGCCCGGTTGATTTGACAGTTGGTTATTCAACCAATCATCTCGCGGCTCATTCTGGCCGCTCCAAGAGCCTCGCGGCTTTCAGAATGACGACGCAGCTTGGACCGTGTGTGATGCGTCCGTCCATGACCATCGCGAGCGCTTCGTCGAAGGCCAGGGTGACGCACCGGATATTCTCGGTTCCTTCGGGCCGGCTTTCACCGAACTGCAGTCGCCGGGCAAGAAACATCACGGCCGGCGCGCAGATCATCGTGGTGAATGGGTCAAACGAGCCCAGCTCGATCCAGTCTTCGGCCACGATTCCCAGTTCTTCTTCGAGTTCGCGTCTGGCGGCGGCGAACGGTGTCTCATCGGGCTCGCGGCCGCCGCTGACAACTTCGATTGTGTTGCGGCCGACGCCATAGTGAAATTCGTCGGTCAGATAAACGCGATTCTCATCGTCGACTGCCAGAACAGACACTCCTGGTTTGAGGAAGACGACGTCGTGCGTCCCCGGTGCTCCATCGGGACGAATCACATCGTCCTGACGGACTTCGAGCCACGCGTCCTTAAAGATCTGGTGTGACTGCACGATTTGCCACGGTCCATGCTTTTGCATCAAAGTATCCCGATATATTGAGGGGAGACGGCGCAAGATTGGTTGTGAAGAATCTGAGATTAGATTGCGACGCGTCAAACGTACCAGTAGAATACTGAAGGAAATAGTGCGGCGACACAACACTTCTGCACCCGCAGCCAGGCGCTCTCGGTAGACGTTGCGGAAGGTGGGGGAATAAGTCTCCTGGTGGCGCCCGCGCTTGCCCCGTCGATCCGCGAATTCCGCGGTCATTTTCCTTTCCTTTCATTTCACAAAGACTTTGTCGGCTCGTATGAGAATCCCTTTCGTTTCGATCGCGCTCGTGGTTTTGGTTATGGCCCAGGGGCTGGTTGCCGTTGACGGCGACAAGCCGCCAGTCATGCATCGGCCGCCAGTCGTGGTGACCGAGGCCGCTCTCAAATTACACCGCGAGTGCCTGATATTCGACGGGCACAACGACCTGCCATGGTCGATGCGGAATAAAGCCAGTTCGTCGTTTGAGTCGGCCGACATCGCCCAGCCTCAGGAGCGCTTTCACACCGACATACCGCGCCTGCTGGAAGGAGGCGTGGGGGCCGTGTTCTGGTCGGCGTATGTTCCTGCCGATTCCGATAAAGATCGCGTCGCGGCCCACCTGGTGCTGGAGCAGATCGATCTCATTCAACGGATGGTGCGGCGCTATCCCGAGACTTTCGAACTGGCAAAATCGGCCGCCGACGTGGTTCGCATTCGCCAGTCCGGAAAAATCGCCTCGCTCATTGGCCTGGAAGGGGGGCACGCAATCGAAAACTCACTGGGCCTCTTGCGTATGTATTACAATCTGGGCGCCCGTTACATGACGCTCACGCATTCTGACACGCTCGATTGGGCCGACGCGGCGACCGACGAGGCCCGACACGGCGGACTGACACCGTTCGGCGAAGAAGTCGTGCAGACCATGAATGAGTTGGGAATGCTGGTCGACATCTCACACGTTTCGGCCGATACCATGCGGCATGTGCTGCGGGTGAGCCGGGCTCCGGTAATTGCCTCGCATTCTTCAGCCTATGCCGTCGCACCGCATCCGCGCAATGTGCCCGATGACGTGCTGGAAATGGTGAGGGAAAATGAGGGGGTCATCATGGTTAATTTCTTCTCGGCCTACATTGTGCCCGAATCGGCCCGGTCGCGTCAGGATCTGCTTGAAGTCGAACGTGCATTGGCCGAAAAGTTTCCAGACGCCGACGAATTCAGAGATGCCCTCGACGACTGGCTGGATGAACATCCGATAAAACAGGGAACGATTCATGATCTCATTGACCACATCGATCACATTGTCAAGGTGGCAGGCGTCGACCATGTAGGTCTGGGGTCCGACTTCGACGGGGTGCCGACCGTTCCGGATCAGCTCGATGACGTTTCCACATTTCCAAACATTACGCAGGCGCTGCTCGACCGGGGGTATTCCGAAGAAGATATTCGCAAGATCATGGGCGAGAATACACTGCGCGCGCTCGGCCGGGCAGAAGAGGTCGCGCAGGAGTTGCGCGACGCCGCCCGGCAGTGAATCGAGAAGAGCTTCTTTTTTTAACAGGATGTTGACGCAACAGGCTGCTAACGGGGTGCAACTCTCGAATTTCAACACTCGAAATTGAGGAGTCTGCGTGAAAGCGCTTTTCGCCCGTGTCGTCGTGCCGGCATTGCTCTTACTTGCCTTATCGAAACGCCCGCTTGCTGCCGAAGAGCGGGAGGCGACGCTTTCGCCAAACCAGCGACCTCGAATCGTCGTTAC
>JAYTRB010000719.1:0-5484 GCA_043746425.1 Planctomycetia bacterium | reverse complement strand
AAAAAAAGTGACTCCAGGGCCATGAATCTGGTCCATTCTGGAATTCAAACGAAGGTCTGATTCTATCATCGTTTGTGGATTTCACAGAGACCAAATTGGCCGGCTTCCGTCCTTGCACCCGCCGCGATAAGATACCACATCAAACGCTCTTTTCCGCCTCATCCGTAATATGCCTGCGCCATGCCGACCCCCCAAGTCATTGTGTTACGTGCCCCGGGAACCAATTGCGACGTCGAGACGGCGTACGCCTTTGAGCACTGCGGGGCCAAAGCCCAGCGGGTGCATCTTTTCCGTGTATTGGAACGCCCCGAGATGCTCCGTGAGTTTCAGATTCTCTGCGTCCCCGGCGGCTTCAGCTATGGCGACGACGTCGGCGCCGGCGCGATTTTCGGAGCGCAGCTCCGTTCGCGGTTGGCGGGTGCTCTGCGTGAGTTTTTGCAGGCCGATAAGCTCGCCCTGGGAATCTGCAATGGTTTTCAGGTGCTCATGCGCGCGGGCATTCTTCCGGGAGGATCCGCGAACTGGCCCCCGCGCGACGGCGAACAGCCCGAAGCGACCCTCACCTGGAACGACAGCGGCCGCTATTCGGCGCGGTGGGTGCGGTTGACCGCCAGCGGCAGCCCCTGCGTGTTCCTGAAAGGCATCGACGATATTGAGCTTCCCGTGGCCCACGCCGAGGGAAAGATCGTCGTCCGCAGTGACTCGGTTTTATCGGGGTGGCGCGACCGCCGGCAAATTGCCCTGTGCTATCGGCCCGAAGACAACCCCAACGGCTCGACTGCCGACATCGCCGCGCTGTGCGACCCGACGGGAAGAGTCTTAGGCTTGATGCCCCATCCCGAACGGCACATTCACGCCACGCAGCATCCGCAATGGACGCGTCGGCAGATCGATTTGGAGGAAGGGGCGGGAATGAAAATCTTCCGCAATGCAGTAGAGTATTTCGCGTAAGGCCGCCATTGACTTGATTTGGACCGGTCTCACGCACGCAATCACTTACTCGATGCCGATACCAAACCCGTCTTCCCCCTCTCGGGAGCGGCCGGCCCCCACACGTTCGGCGGTGCGCGATTCCGGATGCGAAACCAGATGTGGCGCGTTGACAGACCCGTTTCCCGATTCAATGCGATGAACTGAGCCGGCACTGCCGACGCTTCCCGCAGACAAGGGGCGGGGGGGTTCGAATTCTGAAAGACCGGCATAACTCTCTTCACCATAGTCATCATAGGTGCAGATGTATCCCGGCAGGCGCGCCTTAACCTGCTCTTCGTGGAAGGCCTCCATCACCTTCTTTTGAATCAGTTCGCGGCACCGCGAGTTGATAGGGTGTGCGATGTCGGCATAGAGTTTGGCGCGGCCATCGGGATCTTTGCCGGCCCGGTCTTCGAGAAGATGCACGCCACACTGATTGCAGTACAGCGCCCGCAACTGGTTTTTCGTGTTGCACTTGGGGCAGCGATCGGTGAGTTTGCGGCTGGGCATCGCCACAAACGAGCCTTTGGCGCCTTCGATGATCTTTAGATCCCGGATCACAAAGCAGTGATCGAAGGTAATCGAGCAAAATGCTTGCAGCCGTTCCTGCGGGTCTTCCATGAGCTTGATGCGAACTTCAGTGATGTCCATGGCCGAACTCCTTTTAATGCATCTCCTGTCCTATGGCCGGCTGGATACGACGAACACGTCTCCGAGACGGGTTGCTTTCAGTCGGGCTGCCAATTGCACGGCCTGGCGGCGGGAACGACACAATCCGAAATAGCTCGTGCCGCTTCCCGACATCATGTGGCCGGCGAACGGTTGCCGCGCAAACGCCCTTTTCAAGCGTGTGACGTCGGCGTTGAGCCGTTCTGCCGGTTCCTGCAGTGCGTTGTGAAACAAACCTGCCGCCTTCTGCAGGGGGCCGCCGAGCAGTCGCCCGGCCAGCTCCCTGGCAGACCACGAAACGATAGACGGACGGCAGTGACGAAAAACTTCTGCGGTCGACAACCCGGTTTCGGGGCGGGCAATCACGAACCAGAACCGCGTGCCCAGCGGCAGCGGTTCGACCACTTCACCTCGCCCGCGGCAAATCGCCGCGGGAGTTGAGCACAGAAAGAAAGGAACATCGCTTCCGAGCCTTGCGGCCATTGTCGACAATTCGGCGACAGACAGCCCCAGGTTCCACAGACGGTTGAGTCCCCAGAGCGTGGCCGCCGCATCACTCGACCCGCCTGCCAGGCCGGCGGCCAGCGGAATTCGTTTGACCAGGTCGATCTGGGCGCCGTGTGCTGTGCCAGCGGCGTCTTTGAGCAATTGGGCAGCCCGCAGTACGAGGTTTTCGGGTCCCGCCGCCAGCGACTCGCGCGGGGGGGCCCGGCCATGGTGCGGGGCGCCATCGAAACATCTGAGCGACAATTGACCGGCCGAGTCATTCGTCAGTCGCAGGGTATCGTACAAACCCACCGACAACATGAGCGTTTCAAGCTCATGGTAGCCGTCGCTCCGCTTTCCTAGAACTTTCAGGAAGAGGTTCAGCTTCGCGGGAGCAAAGACGGTAACGGTAGTAATCTGACTGCGGCACAGCATCTGGTTTCACATCCTGTGAACCGGCCGAACCCTGTGAACTCGAAAAGAGGTGATCCCGAAAACCGTTGAAAAAATCGTGTAAACATCTCGATTGCCGGCAATCGTCGTTGAATGCCAGTCTATGGCCAGCGTCCCTGATTTCGTACAGAAACTGCGAATGCATGGACTCTCAAGAAACTCTGACCTAACTTGCCTTATACTCAAATCGCGGCTTTTCGTCAATAAGAATCTGATTTTTCCCCAGCAAAACACCTTGAACGAGCGCGCCTTGCGCGCTGGGCATCTCGGGCTGACAGAGCTCTTCGTTTAACGGCCGAAGCAACGCACGCTGGCGGCTCGTGTATCGTGTCTCGCGGCGGCTGAGACAGTCTCGAAGTTGTCAACCTGAATCTGAACACATCACCTTGCAGATAGAATGGAAGGCCGCATTGCCGGAGGTTCTTGAACTTATGTGGCTCCGCAATTGCCGCACCGCGGGCGGTGGCCTCCCCTTTTTTGAAATGGCGAAATTCGATTTATTGAGGTTTGGAAATGACGAAAGGAAAAGAGCAAAACACTGGCTTTTTTCAAGCTTACACGAATTGATTCTTGGTCAGGTTTTTTTACTGGGTTCCGGGAAAACTGTTCGGCCTTCCGATTTCGGGCTGGCATGGTACCGCGCGGTTCGCGGTCGTTTTCCTGATTACGATTCGTGTGAAGCGATGAGAATCAGTATTCCCAAAACTTTTGCCACGTAAATCCATTGTGAGGCAGTCGCTTCCCTTCGAGGTCGATCTTTCGGCCGACAGTGCAGGATCTCGCGAGCGTGCTGTGTGTCACTGACCACCCACTCCGTTCCCGTTTGGCATTGCGCCGCAACGTCACCCGTGCTCGCCTCTTCCTGGACCGCGCCTCGCAAATTGCACGGCACGAATTGAATGTGGTGCGGCGTTCGCCCGCGACATCCCGACTCGGCTCCACGTCGCCACCCGCGCCATTCTGAAACCGCGGTCAGACAACTTAACTCATACAATACATGGACTTTCAGGAAACTCTGACGTAACGTACGCTAAAATCAACTCGTGGGTTTTCTTCCATGGAGATCCCGTTTTCTGCTGAAGAACCCGGAAGGTTCTCCTCTTACGCAGGAGTGATCGGTGAACGTCGAACTCGAATTATTGATTCTGTTGCGGTTGCTTGTCGCCGCGATTCTGGGTGGAATCGTCGGTTATGAGCGGGCTGTCACAGGAAAGCAGGCCGGCCTGCGGACGCACATGCTGGTGGCCATGGGCTCGGCACTCTTCGTCTCGACGTCTGATCTGGCGATCGATTGGGCACGCACGGTTTCGTTTCCAGAGGCCCCTTCGGTGGTGCAGGTGCAGATGGCCGTGCTCTCGCCCGTGCAGGCCATCGCTACGGGAATTGGCTTTCTGGGGGCGGGGACAATCTTTATGAGCGGTGACCAGCCGCGGGTGCATGGCCTGACGACCGCCGCCTCGATCTGGGTCATCGCCGCAGTGGGGATCGCTGCGGGCTGCGATCGGTATGTTCTGGCAATTGGCACTTCGCTTCTGATGCTTGTGATTCTGCACGTCCTGGTGCACCTCGAACCAAAGCCGAAGCCGGCGAGAGAGGACCCCGCAACCAGTCTCTAAACGCGCCGACTCGATTTGCAGATAACGAACAGTGCTGCGCCCGCGAGCGCCACAAAAACCAAGCTCTCGACCACGTAATTTTTCGTCCCGGCCTTCTGCACCGTCACTCCGCCGACTTCGTTCTGCGCCAAAACCGCCGGGAGCGGGAAGGGGGCCGCCGCCGGTTCGGCGCGGGCGGTCGTCGAAAACATAACCCCTGCGGCCGTCAGACTCAGCAAATATTTGCGGATCATCGCCGTTTCGCTCCCGTGCGTCCCGCCGGGCAATCGACCGCGAGCCGCGACGTTTGAAAAAATGATTCCCATTAACCGTCGTCCAACTGTCCGTCGTCTGGCTGGACTTACAGAAACGCCCCGATCGGAGAGCGCAGTTCACGAAAGACGCCACTCGCCACCGTCACTGTCTGCCAGCTTTCAGAGCGGGTATGCATGGCTTGCCTGTATTCGTCGGCCCAGACTCCATAAAACGCATACACGCGATCACGAAACGAATACAGGTCGTCGAATTGTTCCCGCTCGCTGTCGCTGACCACATGATATGCGAAGACCAGGAGCGCCCGAAAGTCGTTTCCGAAGACATCCTGCCATTTGAGAAGCGCTGGCAAGTCTTCGGCCGTCGCCCAGTTCTCCCAGCGATGCCCCGATTCGGGGTCTCCCGAGGGGAAACGCCGCCCTTTAACATCCACGAGCAGGTTCGCCGCTCTTTGCGAATAGACAATGAAATCCATCGACTTGAGCGATTGCTGTTCGAGCAGCGCTCGGCGCTTCTCGTCGACGGCGACGTAGGGTGTCCGTCGCGTTCGCAAGAACGCCTCGAAGGCGGCGTCGTAATGATTCCCGCGTAGCGCCACTTTGAGCCTCCGTTAGATATTCGCAACCGGCACAGTTTCTCCATCATTTCAATTCTTTCGAGAAACGCAAGAGAAGACTGCCTGCCGTCCGCGGCGCGGCCGGGTGGCCCAGAAGTCTATTCTTTTGTACCCGAGCGAAATGGCACGCACGTCACATTCCCGCGCTCGTCAATGACAAACGTGATTGCCCCGTACTCCTGCGTCGAGAGCACGCGTGCCTTCGGGCCGTAGACTTTCCGCAACCGCGCCGAATCGTCGTGCCGCCCGTCACTGACGATCACATATTCGGGGCTGGCCCAGTTGGCCAGAGCTTGCGGATTGGCGGCAAATCGGCCGTGGTGCGGCGCCTGCAGAATGTCGATCGGCAGCGAGGGCTGGAGCAGCATGTTTTCGAGACCGCCCCGTTCGAGATCGCCGGTTAAAAGAATTCTTCGCCCG
>JAYTRB010000718.1:0-3152 GCA_043746425.1 Planctomycetia bacterium | reverse complement strand
GCGACTTATTCGCCGCAATGGAAGCGGCAGCGGCTCGACAACCTGCAACAGCGCGTGGCGTCGTTCGGAGTCGATTCGACGGCCGTATTCGGAAACGATGCGGTCGGGCTCTATCGGGCTCTCAAGCGGGCCGTCGACGGGGCGCGTAGTGGCGAAGGACCATTCTTCATTGAAGCTTATACCTACCGCTGGAATGGTCATGTGGGGCCCGAGAGCGACGACGACGCGGTCGGCTATCGGCCTGCTGAAGAGATCGCTTTCTGGAAGGACCGTTGCCCGATTCGGCTTCTCGAAGAGGCGCTGACGTGTGCGGGTCTGCTCAATGAAACTCTGCAACAGCAGATGTTGAGCGAGATTGACGCCGAGATTGCCGCGGCCTTCGAATTCGCGCAGGCGAGTCCATTTCCTCAACACGCCGAATGGGACGCGCTGAATACCCGGGTTGACGCCCCGCTGGCCGACGCACTTTTGTGCGAGTTTGGGGAATCGGTCTTTAATGAGAATCAGCGGGAAGCCGTTCCAGGGCCTTATTGAGAAACCAAAGTCATTGTCGTCAAGAGGGGGAACATTCCGGATGACCCGCAGCCTGTCTTACGCGAAAGCGATTAACGAAGCGCTTTTTCAAGCGTGCGAACTGTCGGACCAGGTCATGGTTCTCGGCCAACTGGTCGACTATGCGCCGGGCGTGTTTGGCACGACGACCGGTCTGGCGCAGCGGTTTGGAACCGACCGCATTCAGGATTTCCCGGTGGCCGAAGGGCTGATGACCTCAGCCGCGCTGGGAGCCGCCATTGCGGGAATGCGACCGGTGATAGTCCATCAGCGTCTCGATTTCATGCTGTATTCCCTTGATGCAATTACCAACTGGCTGTCGCTGTGGCGCTTCAAATCGAACGGCCGCAGCGGCGTACCGGTGACGATTCGGGCCGTCGTCGGCAAGGGCTGGGGGCAGGGGCCGCAGCACTCCAAGAGCCTGCACGCCTGGTTCGGGCACCTGCCTGGGTTGCGCGTCGCGGTTCCCTCGACCGCCTATGACGCCAAGGGGCTATTGCTCGAAAGCATTTTCAGCGAAGACCCCGCCATTATTATCGAACACCGTGGACTGTTCTCAATGACTGATGCCGTTCCCGAGGTGCCTTATCGGGTGCGGTTCGGAAAAGCGATCTGTCGGCGGAGCGGAAGCGACATTACCCTCGCGGCGATTGGCATGATGGTGCCGCTCGCATTGCGCGCGGCCGAGCAGCTGGCGGTCGAGAATATTTCGGTCGAGGTGGTCGATTTGCGCACCATCAGCCCGCTCGACATCGACAGTGTGTGTGCGTCGGTCGCCAAAACGCGGCGACTGGTGGTGGCAGATCCGGGCTGGAAGTCGTTCGGAACGGCGGCCGAGATCTGCAGTGCGGTGTGCGAACAAATGGGCCGCGATCTGCTGGCCAACCCGGTGCGCGTGTGCTTCCCCGACAGCCACGCCCCCATGAGTGCGACACTCGAAGCCGAGTACTATCCCGACGAAAAGGCCATTATGACGGCCGTGCGTTCGGCGATGCAGATCAACCAGAATCTACAACATGCGGCATAGCAGGCAGTAGTTCAGGCCCCAGGAATTTGAAGAGTTCGGCGGCGTTGGCGTGAACAAATTGGGCACAGGCAGCAAGAAAGCAAGACTCGTGGCTCAGGCAAATACGAAAGTCGTCGTCCTCGGAGCGAACTCGTTTTCGGGGCAGGATTTCGTCGATCTGCTGTTGGACGACCCTCAGAATGAGGTTATTGGCGTCAGTCGTTCTGCCGAGCGGTCGTCGCTGTTTCTGCGGTACAAACTGCGACAGAACTTGTCTGCCTATCGTTACTTTCCACTCGACCTCAATCGCGACATGCTTGCCCTGCTGGCTCTGCTCGATGCCGAGCGACCGGCGTACATCGTCAATTTCGCGGCCCAGAGCGAAGTGGCGCCGAGTTGGGAACATCCCGAGCACTGGTTCGAAACGAACACGGTGTCGCTTGCCAGGCTGGTGAATCACCTGCGACGACAGAATTATCTGCAGCGCTATCTGCACGTTTCTTCGCCCGAAGCCTATGGCACTTGCACAGGACGTGTCGTCGAAGAGTCGCCGCTCAATCCGAGCACGCCGTACGCTGCCTCGAAGGCGGCGGCCGACATGCTGCTGTCGACGTATTTTAAGCAGTTCGGTTTCCCGCTTTTAACCGTGCGTGCCACGAACGTGTATGGCGCGCGTCAGCAATTGTTCAAGATCATCTGCCGCTCGGCCATCTACATCAAGACAGGCCGCAAGATTCAGTTGCACGGGGGGGGCAAGGCGGTGAAGTCGTACATTCACATCCGCGATGTCTCGCGCGGGGAACTGGCGATCTTGCAGCAGGGCGAGGTCGGGAAGCTGTATCACCTTTCGCCCGACAACGGCGTCGCCGTGCGAGATGTCGTGCAGTTGATCTGTAAAAACCTGAATGTTCCGTTTGAAGAAGCCACTGAGCTGGTGGCCGAGCGGCCCGGTCAGGATGCGGCCTACGTCATTGATTCGACCCGCGCCCGGCAGGCATTTGGCTGGCGGCCGCAGATCTCGCTTTCGGACGGACTGAACGAGGTTGTCGACTGGGTGAACGCCCACTGGCAAGAGATTCAGCGCGAGTCGCTCGACTATGTCCACAAGCCCTGACATGACTACCAGATCTGAAATCACTTCGGCCATCATCGTGTCGGCATCGAGCGACATCGGCGCTGCCCTGGCGCGCCGCTGGCGCGACCGCGGGTGGAAAGTCGCTGGTACGTATCGCACGGCATCATCTGCCATCGCCGCACTGGAAGATCGTGGTGTGCAGATGACCCCCTGCGACCTGGCGCATGCCGGCGCCATTGAGCCCGCCGTCAAATCATTGCGAGGTGCGGCCTCTTCGTGGGACATTCTCGTTTTAGCGGCCGGAGAACTGGCTCCCATCGGGCCGTTTGCCGAGTGTGATTTTGCGGAATGGAACCGCTCGCTGCAGGTGAATCTGCTGGCCCAGATCGAGTTTGTGCGGGCGCTGCTTGACTGCCGGCGCCTCGAGCCAGGACGAACTCCGGTCGTGGTGCTGTTCGCCGGCGGAGGAACGAACAGTGCCCCGGTGAACTTCTCGGCATACACCCTGGCGAAAATCGC
>JAYTRB010000717.1:0-16231 GCA_043746425.1 Planctomycetia bacterium | reverse complement strand
TGGTCCAGCGTCGCATTCACATCGACCATGGGAATGGCAAATCCAATTCCTGAGTCGTACCATTCGACGCCGGCAACTTCGCCCGAAGCCTGGGGCGATAGCGGCACGAGCACGCCCAGCACCTGGCCTTCGATGTTTGCCAGCGCACCGCCATAATTAACGGGCGAAATCTTGGCGTCGGTCTGAATTGCCTTACCCCAGATGCGATTGAGAGCGCTCACAATGCCGACCGAGATGCTGGGGACTTCGTCGAGGGTCTTGCCCAGTGCCACTGCCCACTGCCCGACACGAAAGCTCGCAGCCGGGGCAGCCTGGGCGACGGGAAGATTCTCGGCCTCAACCTTAAGCAGCGTGAGCATCTTGACCTTGTCAGAAGCCACTTGCGTTGCCGGAAGCCGGCGCCCGTCGGGAAGCGTTACCAGAATCGACGCCGGGCGGGCGACGAAATTGAAGGCACTGGAAATGATGTATCCATCGGCAGAAACGATAATACCTGTGGTGGGTCCCGTGACGGTCAGTACCTGGCCCACGCGGTCAAGGCCGCCCACTGTTTCGATGCGCACCAGCGACGGAGCCACCAGCGCGGCTGCCTGTTTAATCGCCTGCTCTTCCTTCGCTTCCAGTCCGGCCAATGGTTCGTCGGCGCTGAGGAACGCCGATCCGGAAAACATTGACACCACGGCCGCCGAAATGATCGTCGCGAACCAGAGAAAGCGGCGGGGCAGACGTGGATGGGCATTAATTGTCATTGGCACACAGTTTAACATTTCTGAAAGGGCTAAGAGGGCAGTACGAATGAGCGCGTCAGGAACGTAACAAGGCAGACAATTCAATTCTGCGTGTACAACGCCATCGATAAAAGGTCAAAGTCTCGCGGCCTTTGCAGTTCACCATCACTTTTTCTTGATCGCCGAATTTTGCACCTCGCGGCGACTGAGGCCGGTTGCGGTGCAGACACTCACGGAAATTTCATTTCCCCATGTCCGAAGTAATCGTCGCAGATTTGCAGACGCTGCGGTCGACATTTTGCGTTTTCCAAACGCCGCCCACTCAACGAATCTCCTGTGCTTATTACCAGGCGGTTATGCCAACTCTTGAAACTTGCTCAAGATTGGGCTGGCCGGCTATTCTTCGGCGTCTCTATCTTTTTCGTCGTCGATGGGATTTTTCCGAGATTTTTTGCCGGCCCCGTCGGCCTTCCTCTCAACAGCCATTTCAATGGGAATCAGGGCATTTCCACGACGAATCACAAGTTTCAGTGTATCGCCCGACTCGAGACGGCCGAGTTCATCCTTGAAGAGCCGGCACGACTGAATCAATTCTTCATTCACAAACAAAATGAGATCGTTGGGTCGAAGATCGAGTTGGGCGGCGGGCGAGCCGGGGACGACCGAATCGACAAACGCTGGCGTGCGGAACAAAACGTCGGGAACCATCACCAGTCCGAAGTCGACGGGAAGGTACCGCCGAGGATTCGGGTTCTCAGACCGTTCTGAACGGGCCACGAATTTTCCGGTGATGATTTCGCCAATGACGGTTTTCAGTTCGCTGATCGGAATTGCATAGTTGATCCAGGTGTTGGTTTGCGTATTGCGCAGTTCTTTGCCGATCATTCCCAGCAGTACTCCGTCGGTGGTCGTTAAAACCCCTCCGCCAGATCCGGGATTATTGGTAATGGCATCGACCACATATACGGCGCCATTGTAAGGCGTCTCGTAACTGCCGCGTCGGGCGGTGAGTTTGGTGCGCGCCGCAATCACCCCGTGCAGAACTGAAACCTGTTCGTCACCGGTGGCCACCTTGAACATGTTGCTGAAGGCCAGTACCCGCGTGCCGACAGCAGCACCCGCCGCGTCGTTGAGATCGAAATACGGCAAGTCGTCACCTTCAATCTTAAGGACGGCAAGATCGAGCTGAGGTTCGGCGCCCAGGATTTTTCCTTCAAACTTTCGGCCGTCGTGCAGAACGACGGTCACCGCCTGATCATCGAGCACATGGCTCCAGACAGTGACGATATGTCCCTGGGGTGAGACGAGAAAGCCGGTGCTGTAGGCATACAACCCGCGGACTCCACCCGCGCCGAAGATTTTCGCCACCCGGTGGCTGACGTGGTCGATTGCCTTTTCGACCGGTTCGCCCGCCAGGGCGACACCCGATGAAAGCAGCCACGCCGCCAGCATCGCCGGGAGGCAGAGACGATTAATGATCATGACGATTTCACCGTCTCTCATCTGCGACCTCAATTCTGCTGTCATCGAAACTACTGCCTGGATTCGGGTTTGGAATCTGGCTTGCCGGGCGGCGGTGCGTCAGGCTTCGAATCTGATTTCTTTTCGGTGGTGTCGGCTGTCTGCGGTGCAGGAGGGCCGAAGGTGGCGCCGGTCATTTTGAAACGCCCGAATTCTCGGTCACCGGAGCGGACGATGAAGATTTCAGGCAACCGCCGGCCGGCCAGCGAGGCTTCTCCTTCAAAGCGAATCTCGCAAGGGTCGACGTCATCGTCGCGGAACGTGTCGTAGCCCACGAGCATCCCCGTCGCGCGACTGAAATACCAGTGCGACCGGGCCCCGTAGCGCTCACAAAACAAGACATCGACCATCATGCCGATGCCATCGAGAGGCTCGCTCCCCATGTAATAGAATTCGCTGAAGCCTTTGCTTCCCATGATCAATAACCTTCGCAGGTGATGCATGGCCAGCAACAACCCGCCGCTGCCCGGCGGATCATCCTCAAACTTCGGCGCATCGGAAGTGAACTCCACCGCAAACACCCGCTTGTCGCCATCGATTTTCAGCCCGCCGAGTCTGTCGGCCAGCGTAAACTCGAAGGGCAGATTGTCGGGCGCCAACTGGCCAGAGAGCCTCCAGGTACCGGTTTCGCGAGAATAGTCTCCCAGTGCCGTCAAGCCTTTCAGCGTGCGGTCTCGCTCGAACTCGTTGAAGTAATAATTCGTGAAGCCGGGTTTCTCGACATGGAACTTCGCCAGTTGCTCGGGAGGTTTTGGCGTCGCTGGTCGCAGTCCCGGCGTCTGAGGGGCAGGCCGTCGCTTAGGTTGCCCTTCGGGCTTTCCCTTGGGTTTGTCCTGAGGTTGCTCTGACGGCTTTTGCGGAGGCTGCGGTGCTTCAGGCTGCTGCGGCTTCTGATTGAGAGAAAGTTCTGACTGCCGGTGAAGCCCTCTTAAACGAACAAAGATTTCCTGCTTGCGGCCTTCGCGGCGATAGACCAGAGGGAGCTTCCAGCCCTTGGGGAAAATGCCAAGCACGTTCTTGAACTGATTCACGCTGCGAATGGGTCGGCCGGCAAATGACACAATCTCATCATCGGCTCGCAATCCGCGGCGGTAGGCTTCTGACTGTTCGAGAATACCGTTAACGACGACCGAGCCATCGTCGCGAGTCGTAACGGCCGCCCCCAGAGTGGCATGATCGACCACCAGTCCTCCTCGCAGCGAATCCATGAAATTCTTGATCTGGTTGATCGAAATGGCATAGCCGGCCCCCGAGTTCACGCGGCCGCGCTTTTCAAATGATCCACGGCCGTTGATTCCTACCAGCTCACCTGCGGAATTGAAGAGCGGGCCCCCGGAATTCCCGGGATTGATCGAGGCGTCGGTCTGGATGCAGTCGGCATATTCGAGAAACGTGCCGGCCGGGTATTGATAGCGGTGAATTCCGCTGATGATGCCGAACGTTACCGTAGGTCGAAAATCGGTCGCCAGCAAAAAGGGATTGCCCATGGCGAATGACCCGTCGCCGACCTGCAGCGCATCGCTGTCGCCCATCTTTGCAAATGGAAAATCATCACGTCCGAAGAGCTTGATGAGGGCCACATCGCCAGTAGGGTCGATGCCGACGATAACTGCGTCATACAGCACGCCGTCGCTGAGGCCGCATTTCATAAAAGTGCCCGAACCGCTCGTTACATGATAGTTCGAAAGCGCATACCCGTCGGGTGAAATGAGAACCCCTGAACCGCCTCCTTGTCCGCCGGGTGAAAAAATAGCAACGACCGCAGTCGAAACCTGCGCCACTACGGCCACTCGCTTCTGCTCGGCCTCAATGACGGCCAAGTCGGCGGCCGGCGCTATGCGTGCGGCGAAAATCGCCGCGACGAACGCGAGTGCCGATAGTCGGTTGGAGAAACGAGTCATACCGCACTACTCCGTAGGATCTTCATTTTCAACCCGGCAGTGCCAGGTGAATTTGACAGTTGATATCGGTCGAGACTGGGCGGCGCGTCATCGCGGCAAAAAATTGTTCATTGAAGGTCAATCACTTCACAAGCTTCGCGTCAGCCAAATCGAGATGATCGCAAATGTCGAGCATGTCGCTGCCAAAGTCGACAAGAATTTCCAGATCGCGGACGTTCTTTACATCGAGATCCAGCGGCAGCGGCGCATCTTCAGTTTTGATCTCACCCTCGAACAACGCACGGCCATCGCCTTTGATGACCAGCCGCACGTTGTACTTGCCTCCCCGGCGAACTGAATCGTCAATTCCGGCGACTGCCAGCAAACGCGTATAATCGCCAGCGATGCGGTAGCGCAGGGTAGTTCTCGAGTGCATGGCCAGACCCCTCGAATAGGTCTTTCCGGCAAGCGTAAGCGGGGTGCCATCGAGGCTTTTGTCGCGGCGGTATTCGTAGACGATGTCAAAGAATGGAACATATTTGACGTCACGCGGTTCAATTTCAGAAAGAGGAACGATGCGGCCGACGCTGAAATCGAGTGCCGCGATCTGATCGGCGGGGAGTTTGACGTCGGGGCCGGCCGTCAAGCGGACATTGAGTTCATGGCCGTCCCACGCCAGGCGTGTGACTTCGAGCACATCGCCCCGAGTCAGACGCACCTGGCAGATCGATTTGGGCAGACTTTGCGCCCGGCGATGGAAGATGATGCCGTACACCTTATCTCGCGCCACGGGCACTTCATCACCGTCGAGCAGCAGGTTGATTTTATCGGCAACGTCTCCCGTAACGCCGGCCAGAAAATCGAGAACGTCTTCCTTTTTGACGACGACGAGATCGTATTTCGATTCGCGCAAAAGGAGCGAGTTCCAAGCCTCATCGAGCTTTGCGGTGGAGATTCCAAATCGAACATGCGACATTCGCGCGACCGGAACCGTGACGGTCGCGAACGATGTTTCGCATTGAGCCCTATCACCCCCGATCGAGAAGCTGTTTAACGTCAGACGCGTCCCCCCTTGCAGGCTAACGCGCGGACCGGTCGAAGCTTCGATCACTGCAGCATCGGGAAACCGAATTTCGAGAACCTCGGCCAGCGGCAGGGTCTGAGATGTTTCGCCGACCATGAGGACGGCCGAATCAAGATTAATCTCGCGGAGTTGGCCTGCATGCCGCTCTCCCTTGAGCGTGGCCACTTCGACCGCAGGACCAAGGGCGGGAACAGCGCCGAGCGAAACGGCGACGAACAACAGATGCGAGACGAACATGGAGATTACTTTCCGTTACTCGCGGGCCGGCTGGCCGCCTTTTTCGTGAACTCTTCAATCGCATCGCTGTAGTGAGCGGGAAACTTTCGGGCCAGCTGATCTTTGGCCTTGGCCCGCGTTTTGGGAGGCAGATCGCCCCAATCGCTGGCGTTTTTAAACTTCTTTGAATCGACCTTGCCGGGGGCGGTCGAACCCTTGATGACGCTGTCGTTGGCAGGAGAAGACGAGCGGTTCGATTGCCCGCCGGCGCCACCGCCCCCCCCGTTTTGCTCTTCGATCTTCTTGATCAGTTCATCGAGCGTGACGATGATCTCTTCTTCCTTCTTTTGCACTTTTTGACCCGTGCGTCCCAGTCCCAATCGACGCTCGACATCGGTCATCTTGCGGGCCACCTCGTCAAGCGATTGGTCGCGCAAGGCCTCAAGATCGAACTGCATCAATTCGGCGACTGTCGCATAACGTACGGGAACTCCCTCGGTGTTCTTCAACAGCTGTTCGATTGTGGTCAGACCTTCTGCTTTCATCAGCAGATGATGCTCGCAGACGGCCTTGAAAAACAGCAGACTGGCGGGATCGATCACATCGGCGATCGAGGTTTTCGTCAGCACATCGAGCGATTCTTCAAACATCTGCCGATGCGCCAGATACCTGCCGTAATACAGCGACATGTTGGCGACGTAAAATCGATCGGCGTCTGGCTGCTCGAGGAATTGCGCCTCGGGAGGCAGAAACGTCGCGTGCTGCAAGTTGCAGGCGTCAACCAGCTTCTGCGTGCCTGAGTCGGCCAGCGCAAACGATTCGATTGCGCGATCGAACAAAGCCTGTGGCGACGGAAGATCGTCGGCCAGACCCCATAACTTGCCGATCTGGGCCAGCCGGGCTTCGTCGGCGCCCAGTCGCTGCGCGACCCATGCGAGCGTTCGGGTGCGCACGACGTCGGCTGGCGGCGGCGCCAACAGGCCGATGACGGTCGTCGCCGGATGACCGGCAGGCCGCAGCGGCTCAGCCGGCGCGCTCGCGGCCAGCGCTAGCGACAGGCAAGCCGCGACAGCAATCAAAGTCGCTTTCGGCATGACACGTGACTCCAGAAGACAAAAAATGGCTTCAGACTTTGAATTTGGGAGCAGGTTTGATCATTTATTTCTGCCCGTTGCCATGTCGTAAGTCGCTTTTTGAATGCGCGCCTGACGATCTGCCAGATTCTGTAATTGTCCGACAAGGTCGTCATCCTGCGCCTGTTCTCCTTCGACGAGCCGCCCCAGACGCTTCGTGCGGTGATTGATTCGCAGCTGCAACGTGCGGAGCATCTTGAGCTCGGCCAACTGGTCGACAAGTGGAGGCTCCTGCGACTGGCTTTCTTTGGGAGGTTCATCCTTCTTCTTGTCTTTGCTTTTTTCCATTTCCTTCTGCAGAGAATCGATCATTTCCTCAAGCGCGTCGATGATTTCGCGTTCGATCGATTGCGTCAATTCGGCCACTTCGGCACGCTCGAGGCGGGCGCCGACGATTCGCATATCGTCGCGCATCTGTTCAACTGCTTCGGGAAAGGCGATGGCCGTTCCCTCGTCACGTAACAAGGTAATGGCCTTCGTGGCTTCGACGGCGATCTGATCTTCTTCACGGGCGAGTTGCAAAGCGCGAGCCGCATGCCGGCTGCTGCGGTCGGCTTCGGGAGTTTTATCGAGCTTAATCGTTCCATCAAAGACAATGAGCTGCATCGCCAGCATCCGCTGGAACCGGGCTTCAAGCATCGCCAGAAAACGTTCGCGTTCTTCCTCGCGCAACTGACGCAGGATTTCTTCAAGCTTTTCTTTGGCCTTCTGCAGGTTGGCCAGGGCATCGTCCTGTGCGTCTGAAGCGTCGTGACGCTGCTTCTTTTTCAGTTTCTCGATGGCCCGCTCCATGTCGCGTTTCGCTTTTTCAAGCTCGTCGCGCCCGGGAGTCTGTTCTGGCGAAGACTGCCCTTCAGAAGGTTGCCCTTCACTCGGTTTTCCCTCGGAAGGCTGGCTTTCACCGGGCTTGCCATCTGACGGTTTCCCTTCAGATGGCTCACCTTCAGACGGCTTGCCCTCGGATGGTTTACCGTCTGAGGGTTTACCGTCGGATGGTTTTTCTTCGCCGGGTTTGCCTTGCGATGGTTTCCCCTCGGTGGGCTTCCCCTCAGTAGGCTTCCCTTCGGTGGGTTTCCCTTCTTGCGGGTCTTTTCCGTCCTCGTTCCGCTCGTCTGATTTGCCGTCGTCCGATTTGCCGTCGCTCGACTTTTTCTGAGATGACTTGCTCGACGATTTCTCCTGCGACTTGGCCTTTTTCGCCGCATCGTCTTTCGACATCTGCTTGCCCAGATTCCCGGTCTGGTCGGCGATCTTTTTCTGTTGCCCAGCGACTTCATCGGTAGGGGCGCCGCGCTCGGTATCGGCCCGGTTGGCCTTTTCCCGGGCGATGATTTTGTTGACTTCCTCGATGTACTTCTTAATCCGCGCCTGGTCTTCCTTAAGATCCTTCTGCCGATCTTCGCTGAGCAGCAGATCGAGCAGCGAGTGTAATTGCGTAACGAGGTCTCCTTGGCGATCGATCGCGTCACCCAGTTGTTTGTTTTCTTTCAGCAACTGCATAATCTCTAGCATCTGCTGCGAGATGCGATCTTCGTTACTCTTGCCAATGGCCCGCAGCAGCAAGTCGGCCCGATCGGGGTCGGTCTTGCGCAGCGATTCGGCGATCTTGCGCAGCGTGTCTTCAAAGCGCTTATAGCGACGGCCGATCATGTCTTGCCCGGCCGAAAGAGGCTCATCGCGGTTGCCGCTCGACCCGGGTTTGTCGTCAGCCTGAGACGGGGCGGGTTCTTCTTTCTTTTCAGTCGCTGGAACGACCGGAGCGTTCGTCGCCGGAGGTGCTGCCGAAAGGCCTGCCCCGGGCAGAAGCCCGACGAACATTAGCATCAATCCCACCGCCAGCAACCGACCAGTCAGCATGGAAAGGTCTCCGGTTCGAGTTCCGCCACTGACAACCTGCGAGCAGATTAAGTCTACGCCGTAAATCACATTCAAAAATTCAGACACGGTGAGACGGTCTGGCCAGCCTGTCGTGGCCCCCCGCTATTGTAAGCCTTCAATCAGCTTCTTTTTGCGTTCCTGGCGCGTCTTATCTTGCAGTTCTTCCTGCGATTTGATGATGTCCCGCAGCATTTGCAGGGCTTCGTTCACGGTTTCAAGCTTGAGCATTTGGGCCAGTACGGCCTCCAGATGCTCAATCGTCGCATTGACCAGGTCGCCCGCCTCGTCGAAGCGCGCCACAGGGTCGACCTTGTCTTCCAGAATCTTTCTCAACAGAACCAGAGAATCATCCAGTTGATTATAATCGAGAGTGTTGATGGAATGTAGAGGTTTAATGATTCCGTTGTCGATCCGCTCCAATAAGGGCTTGACATCCGGTACCGCATTATTTTCGAGCTCGTCGCGAATATCGCCGAATTCCTGCTCGATCGACTGGGTTTCATTGGCATTCTTCCGAATTCCGTTGAGCGACCGTTCAACCGAGGTGGACACGGCAATTTCAATGGCGCTTAACTTCTCGCGGACTTCGGCTCCTCGGCCGGCGGAAGCCGACTCGGCCCGCAGCGCCTTCGCGTCATCGAGCCGGGCCCGGTGCAGCAATAGATCTTTGCGGGTGTTTTTAACTTCTTCAATCACCTGTTCGAACCGACGACGGATGTTGAGCTCTTTGACGGCCACCAGCGCCAGCAGTTCGTCATCAGAAACGACTTGAAAATTATAAGGCGTACCGGATGAAACGTGCGGGCCGGTCAGATTGTCGCCGTCGACGGCGACAACCTTCAATGTGAACCGCTGGCCGACCGCAAGGTCAAGCGGCAGTACTTTGAATTTCTCGTCCACAACCAGCTGTTTGCCCCCGTCGGGAGCGTGCGCGAACGAAGCGGGCTGATACGATGCGTCTGGCGCCTCGGGTTTGGTCGCTTCGAGCTTGTATTCAAAACGAGCATCGACGATGCCATAGTCGTCAGTTACGCCATAGACCTTCGACTGATCTTGCGGATCGCGCGCCTCGCCGACCACGGGAATCGTCGCCTGCCGCGTAATCGAATTGCCGATTCCTTTTAATCGCGTATCGACCTGGGGCGGGTCATCGGCGATGGAATTGATCGCCAGCCGCACGGGTTCGCTGCTGACGACGTCATCTTCGTCATGCAGCGTGATTCGCAGAACAGGATCGGGGTCGAGCCGAAAAGGAACATGCACAGTGCCTTCGGCCGAGAGCCGCTCAGGCGCGGTCGCCACCGACAGAACAAAAGGGATGGAAAGCGTTCGCCCGTCATCGGCCAGCAGAGGCACGGTGGTCATGAATTCCAGGTCCCTGGCAGCGACTCCCACGGTAGGGGCAAGCGTCAGCACACCTCGGGGGCGACCACGCTCGACGGCAATCTGGAAACCGTCAGTCTGAATGCGCACATTTCGCAGCGACTTGTTCGACCTGGCGAGCAGCAGAAAGTCGGTTCCGGCTGGAAGCGAGATCTGCGAACCGAGCACAGGAACCGCCTGCCGCGCCGAGCCCTGTCCCTCTTCGTCGAGGGCATTCAGTCGGGTGTATTCAGGAAATCGGGCCTGCAATGAGACGCGTTCGAGCTGCGGCGCTTCGACGACTTCGACGCGCAACGGATAGCGGGTTGAAAAATCGCCGCCACGTAGCCACAAGTCGATGCTCTGATGCAGCCCGACGAGTTTCTGCCGAAACTGCCGCTGGCCGATCTTCGTCATATAATCGCCACCGCCGCCGCGCCCGTTGACCGAGCGAAAACTGTACTGCACTTTCTCGGGAACCTTGCTCCCCTGTGCGACTTGGGCCAAAAACGTAAGATCGCCGCCGCGCGGATGCTTATAGACCCCCTCCTTGAATTCGACCTCGCGCTCGCCCGGTTCGGCCAAAACAATGACGTGCAAATCCGTCTCTCTGCGGTACAGCTCGTCAGCCATCAACAGACTGCGGCGAATCCAAGTACCAAACGCCTCCTGGGCGGCCAGACCAAACGCGATAATCGAAACGACCAGGCAGACTGCCAGGCCTGTCGCCCGCAGCAGGGGGCCCAGGTTGAACACCTCGCGCAGTTCGAGCTGCCGCGACAGCACCGATGCTTCGTCGGCGGCGCGCTGCAGCATCGATATTGTGAGGCCCCCGGCAGGCTCGCGACTTTCTGCCATTTCGACGGCGGTAATCAGCCGGTCATTCAATTCGGGAAACCGTCGCTCAAGCACCAATGCCAGCGAGCGGCTGCCAAAATCGCGCATCAGCCGCAGCGCCACATACCAGGTGAGCGCGCCGGCGACCACGGCCAGCGCGATGAACAGCAGCCCCTGCCGAATGCCGATCGATGGCTCGAACCAGTAGTCGATCGCGAGCGAGAGCCAGAAGGCGAGTCCCAGCACGACGAGCACGCGGGCCGAGCCTTCCAGCAGCACGTACCGTTTAATCCTCGAGCGCAACTGCCGCAGAACGGCCGGAATCTCGGGGCGGGAATGTAATCGCTCGACTGTCGACATGGCGTCGGAATTCAATCTCATGCAAAAAACGGTTTCAGAATCACGGTAATCGCCGGATAAAAAAAGAAACAGGTTCTAGGCCAGTTTCAACAACTTGCGTGTCAACCACTCAGCCGATAGCAACCCGACGAGCACATACATTACCCACTGGCGGTCCCACAATGTCCGCGGAAAGTCATATCGGATTTTCTCAGTCGTCCGGTCGGGAAGCAGCTTAGGTAATTCGCTCGCCGCCTCGTCGAGTTTCAAATACGCTCCGCCGGTTTCTTGCCGGGCCAGAGCCCTCAACAGCTGTTCGTTCTGTTCCGGATGATCGAATTCAAGGTTCGGAAGCCGAATCGAGATCGAGCCTTTCAGCTGGTCGGTCGACTCGGGAATCGGCAGCTCGAGTTTGTAATTTCCAGGCAGGGCCGCGACGAACGAGCCGCCATAGTGGCCGGGGCGGGTCTTGTCTGCCAACATCGTCAGGGGAGGTGTCAGAGGCTTTCCTGTCGGGTCATAGACTTCCATCATCACCCGCTCGGCGACGTAGTCCTTGAACTGCGGATCAAGGAGCCGGGTGCGGACCTGAATGGTCGCCCCCAGCGGATATTGTGTCTTCTCAAGCAGTAGAATTCCGCGGTTGGTTCCGCGTAGAAGCCGCCCCTGCCCTACCTCACGCAACAGCTTGATCCACAATCTGTCATAGTATTCTTCTTCAATCGATCGCAGTCGCCAAAGCTCGGCACTTCCCAAATACAAGACGCGGCCGGCGCCGAAATACTGCGAGGCCAGCAGAATCGACTGATCGCGCGAGGCGCTGCGCGGGTCGGTGAAGCGTGCATAAACCGTAGCTCCCGCCTTTGGGCCAGTCGTCGGGAAGCAGCGGTAGATTCCCGGAAATTCCTTCCACGCGGCAGCGCTCGTGACGGCGTTTTCTGTCAGTTGCAGAAAACCAGCCTCCATTCCTTCGCGCGTGAACTCGATCGGCCAGGGCTGCTGAAACTCTTCGTCTTCGATGACGCGATGCGAATCGAGAATTACCGGATACAACTCAAGCAGTTTCGACATCTCTTGCTTGACGGCGTCAGAGGCGGTGGCCAAAGGCGTGGTGTTCACTTCACCCGCCACGAGCAGTAGCCCGCCCGCCTGTGAAAAGACCCATTCCGACAAGAGGTCGAGAGACTGGCCGGTTTCGCCCCGAATCTTCTGCCAGTCGGGGTCGAAGGCCACGATCACGTCGTACTTGAAGAGGTCTTCACGCGTCTCGGGGAACTGGAAGATGACATTGTCTGATTCCTGACTGATGCCGGGAACGCCGGTCTGCAACAGCACGTCGACATCAATCGTCCGGTCGCGGTGAACGAGATTGCGAACCAGTTGATAATCGCGCATCGGCCCCCCCGCGACGAGCAGCACGCGCGTCTTGCGGTCAATGACTTCGATGCTGACTTCATCCTGCATGACCGCGTCGGCCAACTCCGCCACTTTTTTCACCGGCCGGACGCGCACCCGAAACAGCCTGCGGCCAGGTTCGGTGGGAACGTAATCGAAGCCGACGCTGATGGGAACGCCATCCTCGAGCAATTGTTCTTCGCGCGACTGAATGACCGCCGGCTCTCCTTCATCCTGTTCGAGCTTGCTGAGCAATTCCACTTCGATCGGCTCCCGGGCCAGCCCCTGCCCGGTAATGAACGCGGTGAGCGTGAAACCATCATTGATGTGGACATGCGTCGGAGCCTGGATTTCAGCCAACTGCAGCGTCACCGGCTTTCTGGTGCTGCCAACGCCGACGGGAATCAGTCGGACTTTGTTGGAGACCGCGGCCTCGCCAGCCGCCAGCGGATCGACGCCCGCGTTATTTCCCCCGTCGGTTATCACGACGATTCCCGACAGGGTGTCATCGCTCTCTTCGCGAATGAGTGTCTGAAGCGCTTCGCCCAGTCGCGTTTCGACGCCGCGCGGTCGCAGAATCTCGGCCCAATTCACGGGACTGGCGGCCGGATGAGTACCATTTCCCGAAACACCAGTGGCTGCCGGAACGGCTGGCAGGTCGTCATCGCTCGTCGGGGTGGCATCTCCTGAGGTTTTTCGAGTCGGACTCACGGCGCTTTGTTTTCGCAAAAGCTGCTGACGGACTAATTGCGAATCGAAGGTGGCGAGACTGACGTCATGCGTCTGGCGAAGTGTGTTAAGAAGTGGCGATTTTTCAAGCAATGTCTGAACCAGCTCGGCCCGCGACGGCGCCGAATCGCCAGAGGCTCGGCCCGAAGGCAGATCTCGATCCTGCCGGCTCATCGAAACCGAAGTATCGACGAGAATTACCACTCTTGACGGCTGGGCTTTCACCTCGGACTTGCGCACTTGCGGCACGAGCGCCACGATGAACAGGGCCCCGATGACTGCGATGCGCAAGCTCCACAGCCATACCTTCCAGAAGGGATGCAATGACCGGGTATCGCGCCGATAAAGCCAGCTGGCCGCCAGAAACAACGACACAAACCCGACGATCCACCAGGCCTTGGATTCACGCCCGAATTCGAGCGTGCTCAGCATGGTGCGCCAGTCGTCACCTCCCGAGGAGACGCCCGAAAAAACGCCCGGGAAGAATTTGGCCAGCGATTCGTTCATGCGCGGGCTCCTGCCACCTTGGGATGATAGCTGAGCCTGAGGGCCATCATCTGCTCGGCGAGTAAAATGACCAGGAGCGCCATCAGCACATAATCGTGAATTTCCTGCGTCGATTCTTCCCCGTGAACCCAGTTGAATTCCCCGACTTCCTGAATCTGCACTTTCACCTCGGGGCCCAAGCGGCGCCTGATGAACTCGGCCGTGGTTAATTTCAGTCGGCTTTCGCCGGCAGCCACGTTGTAGGCGTAACGGCGCGTCTCGTCGCCCCCATCGTTGCGTTTCAGAAGCAGCGAATAGATTCCCGGTTCGTCGGTGTTTTTGTAGAACTCTTCGTACACCAGTTGCGGAGCCGTGTTGCTGGTTGCGGTGTCGCCCGCTCCGGGGAAGCTGGTCGCAGGCGAAGTGGGAATTGAGCCCGGAGTCTTCAGGCCAATCGTCAGCGGCACCCGGCTGCCGGCGGGTGGGTGAATCTCGGCCTGCGGAGAATAGATCGCGGCATCAAGCGAAATCACGAGCGGGTCACCGACGGTCTTGAGGTTCAAGGCTTGATGTCCCTCAGCCAGCCGAGTGGCCATTTGCAATTGCATCGGAACGAACGCGTCGGGAATTCGCGGCCAATTCGTCCAGGCGGCGCCGCACGCCGTCAGGCACGTAATGACCCTTCCTTTTCCGAACCGGTGTTCGAACATCAGCGGGGCCTTATTGCGCAGTGAGGCGATCACGCGCACTCCGTCAGGGGCAGTCCAATCTTTGGCAACCGCAAAGTAACGGGTGACTTTGGCATAGTTCAGCAGTTCTTCACCCGCATCTTGAAAGACATCGAAAACAGGATTATTCGTGACAAGCATATCGGGACCAGGGTTCGTTTCGTCGACGATCAGATCGGCCACACCCGCCAGGCGCGCGGGAAACAGCCCCTCGCCGTCCTTGTAGAGCTTTTCGTTGTAGAATGCGGCCCGCACCTGCGGACCCAGATACCAGGCGATACCCCCACCCTTTCGGACATAGTCTTCGAGTGCCTTGATGGCTTCGGACGGAAGCTCAGAAACATTCATGAGAAAGATGCTCTGAAACTTGTCGAGAGGTCGTCGGCGAAGCGCGTCGACCCGGTCGAGCGTCGGCGAGAAGCCAGTCTTCTCGGGAACCGCTCCCAGAGCATCGATGAGATAAAACGCCTCGCTGTCGTCTGACCCGCCATCGATGATCAGCACCGGATTGGTATCGGGAACTTGAATCGACATAAAACGGACGTTGTCCTGTTCGAGGGCGTCGGCCGGCAGCGAAACCTGGATGTTGTGTGCCCCCGTCCGGGGAAACTGTTCGTCGAATTCAAGCGTGCGTTGTTTACCAGGCTCAATCTGATCGATCGTTTCAGTCGCAGGCCGCATTTGACCGTCGACCAGAACCGTGAGGCGTACGTCGCGCGCCACCTGCTCGCCATAGTTGCGCACAGTCACCGACAATCGCAGGGGAACATTCACCGCCGCCACGTCGACGACCCCCGACAGATCGGTGATGCCGAGGTTGGCATGGGATTCGGGAACCGTCTTGACGAGGTTGATCGTGACTTTGTCCTGATTCATTTCCCGCAGAGCGGTCGTCAGGGCGGAATCTTCCTCCCAGTTGCTTTGGCGAAAGTCAGAAATGAAATGAAAGTTTCGGGCTGCGCCTGTCAGGTCGGCCAGAATCTTCCGGGCCGCCTCGACCCCATTCGCCAAGCCCATGGCGCGATGCGAACAACGCAAAGCTTTCAATCCCCCTTCGAGCCGGCTGACGAAATCCTGGTTGAGGTTTTCCTGAGTGTAGAGCGGCTGGGTGGGGTTCGACAGCAAGAGCAACGTCAAGGTCTGCGTGTCTGGTTTGCGTTCGCCTTCGGCGGCAATCTTGCGGATGACATCGAGCGCCGCATTGAACGCAGTCGTATCGCCCCAGCGATCGCGCATCGAACCCGAGTCGTCGAGCAGAACCAGATGGTGCGTCTTCTGGCCCTGGAAGAGTGAGAACTTTTCGGGATCGACGAGCGGCCGCGCCACCAGCATGACCAGAGCGGCCACGACCAGCAGTCGCAACAGCAACAGCAACAGTTGCTCGATGAGAAGCCGGCGTCGATTGCGCTGCTGGCTGGCCAGAAGAAATTCCATTGCCGCCCATTTCACCCGCCGATAACGCATGCGGTTGATGAAATGGATGATGATCGGCGCAGCGAGGAGCGCGGCTCCCGGCAGGACGAATTCCGGATGGACGAACAAACTGGACAGCGACTCAAGCATTTTTTGGCCGGTGCAAGCTCCTTACCATTTTGCAGCAGGCACACGTCGTGTGCCGTGGGGACTTGTCAGGTGGGCCGCGCCACCGTTCAGCGTCGATTGACATTCATGACCGATTGGCGGGCGCCGCGCACGCGACGAATTCGCCCACAAGTTATGACCTGATCGTTTGCCGCATGCCGATGCGGTGGTTGAAGTAATGCGCCAGAACCGCGTCAAGGTGGTCGCTGGTGCGAATGGTCTGAAAGTCGATGGTGTTTTTAGAGCAGTGCCGGCGGATGTCATCGAGAAACCCCCGAACGGCCGCGAGATAACCTTCACGAAGAGCTCGGGGGTCGCAGACGAGTTCGCCCAG
>JAYTRB010000716.1:0-3069 GCA_043746425.1 Planctomycetia bacterium | reverse complement strand
TGATTGAACTCCTGAACAAACTTTCATGAACCAACCTTTGCGTGTCATCCGTCGGCGTGCGTCCCGCTCCGGAGTTCTGCTCCTGGAGTTGATTATTGCCGGCCTGCTTCTGGGAGTGGTGATGTCGATGGCGATTCCGACACTCGGCTTGATCGCACGCCAACGCCATGCGACCCGCCAACGCCAAGTGGCAATTCTCGCTGTGGGCAACCTGATGGAGCGCATGACGCTGCTCGACTGGAACGAGTTGACTCAAGAACATACCCAGCAAGTGCAGCTTCCCGAGTCGCTCAAGAATGAACTGTCTGAGGCGAAACTGACGATTACCGTGACGGCCGCAGAATCGCCAACTGAAGTCAGACGCGTTCATATTGAATTGCAGTGGGAAATCGCACCCAGCCGCCCTGCGCCTGTGGTGCATCTGACTGCCTGGATTCACCATCCATCTGTTTAGCGACACGGTTCTGCCGAGCAACTGCAACATGACGACAAGAATGAAACCCTTCTCAGTCCCATTTCGCCGACGAACATGTCGACCCCAGCCGCGCAATTGTCGATGGACAATCGCTCCCCGTACGGGCGTATCGCTCATCGAAATGCTCGTCGTGATAACCGTGGCGGGGGTGATGATGGGGCTGGCAATTACCACTCTTCACATGCTGCTCGGCGCCGAGCACGAAGCGACCAGATCAGTGAGGTACAATTCGTCGGTCGCTCGGCTGACGCACGTTTTTCGAGACGATATTCATGCGGCCCGACAGATCGAACTATCGGCGGTTGAACGCTCGCAGCCAGAGGTGCTCATCGTCTCGACGGCCGATGGAAGGCAGATTCGCTACGAACTCGACGCCCACCAGGCGCTGCGCGTTGAAACCGACTCGACCAGTCTGCCGCACCGCGAGTCATTTTACTTTCCCCCGCATTCGCGCTTGTGGTTTGAACGCGACCAGGAACAGCGGTTGGTGCGACTGGCGATTGATATGGCCCGGCCCGGCCGCGCGGCAACGCGCGGGCAGGTAGAAGCAACAGTTCAGCCGATGCGGCGTCTGGCAATCGAGGCCGCCCTGCCGCACGAACAGAAGCCTGGGGCGAAAAACGATCGCGTCGATCCGAATGCCAATTGATCGCGACGAGAATTCAGCAAAGCGGCGGATTGCGATCAACGAGAGATCGTCAGATCGAGGGCACAAAAATGAGATTTGGCGAGTGTCTGAGATGGGCTGTCTCGAAAGTGAACGTGGAAAAGAGAACCGACCCATGAAATGTCTTTCCATTGATCGATCGTTGCGCTCTGCGTCTTCGCGGCGGGGTGCGTTTATGGTGGTGGTTTTAGTGTGCCTGCTGGTGGCTGGAATGCTGATGGCGTCGCTCTTGAAGGTGGCGCTGCTGCAAGACCGTCAAGTGGGATACGAACAAGCGCGCCTGCAAGCCGCATGGCTCGCCGATTCGGGAATCGCGCGCGCGACTGGCCGATTAGTTGTCGAACCAGCATATGTTGGTGAAACCTGGAACATCGAACCGGCCGACCTCGGCGGCCAGCAGGCCGCCGTCGTCGTCATTACCGTCCAGAAAGATGACGGCAATCCTGAATTGCAGACAATCGTCGTTGAAGCGGTTTATCCGTCCAATGAACTGCATCACGCGCGGTTGACGCGGCACAAAACGATTGGCGTTCCCTGAGAGTCATAGATACCGTTTCCTTTTTCGGGATGAATTCAATGCTTCTGATAACCGATACCACGAAGCCCGTAGCCGTCATTGACTTGCTTCAGCACGCCGACTGTCAGTTAAAAGAGGGGACTGGCTCCGAGCAGCAACACGCAACGCTCGGGCAAAGGGCCTTGCTGGGGTGCGCTCGTTTCCGCGTTCAGCAAACCGCTCGGCGGCGGTGCGGGTTCACATTGATCGAACTGCTGGTCGTCATCGCCATCATTGCCGTTCTTGTGGCGCTGCTGCTGCCTGCCGTGCAGCAGGCGCGCGAGGCGGCCCGGCGCACACAGTGCAAGAACAATCTGATGCAGATTGCTCTGGCGCTCCACAATTACGAAATGTCGTACGAGCGGCTTCCGCCAGGATCGGTCGATCCGAATCGACCGATCCGTAACGAGCCCAAGGGGTATCATTTCGGATGGTTGATGCAGGTGCTGCCTTATCTGGATCAGGCCAATACGTATCAGCATTTCAATTCTGCGGTCAGTTTATACGACCCGGCCAATGACGCCCCGCGCAAGGTGATGATCAGTGTGCTTCTTTGTCCCTCAAACTGGAATAACCGGGGGGGGACGGGCATCACGAACTATGCCGGCTGCCATCACGACGTCGAGGCTCCCATCGATATCGACAACAATGGCGTGCTGTTTCTCAACAGCAGCATCCGTCATCGCGACGTCCGGGACGGAGTCTCGAATACGATATTCGTCGGCGAACATACTGACGGAACGAGCGACCTTGGCTGGGCCTCGGGAACCAAGGCCACGTTACGCAACGCCGGAGGTGGCATTTCTGGAGCAGGATTACTGCGGCCCGGCATGTCGCCGCCCGCGAACAATGCTGTCGCGGCTCCCGCAGACAAGGAGGCCCTGGTGCTGGAGGTTGGCGGATTTAGCAGCCCTCACGTCGGCGGGGCACAGTTCGCCATTGGGGATGGATCGGTTCGCTTCATCAGTCAGAACATCAACCCAACGACGTTTAAAAATCTCGCCAATCGCGCCGACGGCGAATTGCCTGCCGGAGACTATTAACGTCACGCATCGTTCATTGAAAAAAACGTCGTTAAAAATTCTCCAAGCTGCTTAATTTAGTTGACAATTCCGTTTATTCTGGTTGTAATTGTCGTGCGGGCCCAATTCTCGCCGTCATGGAGCGGCTCCAGCATCGTGCTGTGAGTTCCGTGGGGCTGCCGAGTTCTTATCTATTGCGAGACCAAAAGCATGACGGCTTGGTCAATCAGAGGGCGTTGGTTTGATTTTCTGTCGTCCGTCGCCGGGGCAGAAACTGTCGCGTTAAGCGACCGATTTCGGTCGCGACTGGATGACGGCATTTGCCAGTCGTTCTGCGAAATCTGGCACC
>JAYTRB010000715.1:0-5983 GCA_043746425.1 Planctomycetia bacterium | reverse complement strand
GTGCAGTGCCAGAAAACCGATGAGGAGTGCCGGCAGTAGCCCCGCGTGGAGCGCGAAAAAACGGCTCAGAGTCGCATGCCCGTAATCAATCCCTCCGACAGCAAGTGTTCGCACTTCATCACCCACACCGGGGGTAATCCCCGCGATGTTGGTGGCCACCTTTGTCGCCCAATAGCCCTTCTGGTCCCAGGGAAGAAGATAACCCGTGAGCGACAGAGCCAGAACGATCTTCATCAGAATCAGGCCCAGCCAGAAATTGACTTCGCGCGGGGCCTTGTAGGCGCCGTCGATAATCACCTGCAAAAGATGCACCACCAGCAGTACGACCATCGCCTGGGCGGTGAAGTGGTGAATGCCGCGCAACAGCCAGCCCAATTGAATCTCATATTGAATGTAGTAGACGCTCTCCCAGGCAGTTTGAGCACTGGGGTTGTAGGCCATCCACAGAAACAGGCCCGTGATGAGCTGCACCGTGAACGTAAAAACCAGTGTGCTCCCCCAGACATAACGCCAGCGGGCGCCTCCCGGAACACGCTCGTACAGCGCCTCGTAAAGAAAGGTTTTGTACCCCGTTCGATCATCAAGCCAGTTGAGCAAATTTTTCATAACGGTTTTTTCTCTTCGCTGCCGGTCGCGAAATTCTGAAACTTCACCAGCACGTCTCCGTCGACGATCTTGACATCGAGTGCGTCAAGGTCGCGGGCGCTGGGGCTTTCCGGATCGCGCACACCATCGGCCGCAAACGAACTGTTGTGACACGGACAATGATATTCCTGCTGCTTCGCCCGATAATCGACGGCGCAACCGGCATGCGGGCAGGTCACGTTGAAGGCCCGCACTTTTCCCCCGGCGATCTGCTGCAGGAAGACCGCACCGATCGCTTCTCGGGGATAAGTGTTCCAGGCGTCTTTGCCGTCAGCAACGATCTTGAACGCCTGCGGCACATTCGACAGCGCATCAAGCGACGCCACCTTATAATAACCGTCGGCGTCGCTGCCGCTGGGACGTTGCTTTGCCTTCACGCTCTTTCGCAAAGGATTGAGAAAAGTCGCAACGCCCACGGCAATGGGTACCAGACCCACCAGCCCACCCACCATAATCGCCAGGCACTGCTTGATGAAGCCGCGACGCGGATCGGGCAGGCCCGCAATACCAGAGTCTGGATGTCCGGAGTCTGCACCAATTTGTGGTGACATCGTTCACCTCAAGTTTCACAGAGGAAAAAACGGGAGTTTTGCTGCGGGGGCGAGCGTTGAAGTCAGCTCTCTGGCGGGGTCAACTTGTCGACGCGAGCAAACGCGCTGCAGGGTCGATTCGGCGGGGGTGGGATGCGGCGGTGATTACGAAAAGAGCGCTTTCATGGCGGTCAGAATTTTTACTTGGACATCTGCCAGAGGGCCGGGCAGAATGGCGCCTGCGGCTTGCTTGTGTCCCCCGCCGCCAAATGCTCCGGCGATGTTGGAGACGTCGAGATGACTGCGGCTTCGGATACTCGCTTTGACGTTTCCATTACTTTGTTCAATAAGAATGAACGCCGCCTCGACATCATCCACCGTCAGGCACTCGTTGACGAGGTCTTCCGTATCGGGGGGCTCGGCGCCGGTCTCGCGATAGTCGACCAGCGTTACATACGTCCAAGCCAGTTTTCCGTCGAAATCGAGCATCATCCGCGACAGCACACGCCCGGCAAGCTTGATTCGAGAGAGCGTGAATTGTTCGTAGAGCTTTTTATAGATTACCGCCGGTTGAATGCCCCCGTCAACCAAATGTCCGATGGTTCGCATCGTCTCGCCGGTTGTCGAGGGAAACCGAAACCAGCCCGTATCGGTGGCGATGGCGCAGAAGATGGCCGTCCCGATGACGGGAGTGATTGTCAGGTTCATCGCCTGGGCAAATTCAAAGACCAGCGCCCCCGTCGCCTCGGCTTCAGTATCTTTGAGATTCAAGGCCCCCAGATCTTCGGCACAGACATGGTGGTCGATCACAATTTTTTTGGCGGTGGTCTTCTTGAAGACGCGCCCCACTTCGGCCAACTGTCCCCAGGCGCTCGTGTCGAGAATCATGTGGACGTCGGTGTCGCAGGCCTCGGCCTCGTTGACCTGGCTTCCCAATTGCAGACACCTGCGGTCTGGGTCGAGAAACAACAATCTTGGCGGCACAACCGACGCGTTGACGATTCGCACTTCTTTACCGAGTTGCTCAAGCAACCCCGCCATCGCGATTTCGGAACCAATGGCATCGGCGTCGGGACGCACGTGGGTCGTCAGCACGAACCGGTTTTTCGTCTCGATGATCTCGCGCAGCAACGTCCAGTCGATTTTCATGGCAGTATGCTACCGGGCCGCATCGGCCTTCGCCAGTGCTCGCGCCTGCTCGATATCGGCAGCCACCTGGGATTTGAGCTGCTCGACACCGTTAAATCGCACCGTGTCGCGCAGCCGGCCCAAAAATTCCACCGCGATCCGCGAGCCATACAGGTCGCCCGCATAGCCGATCAAATGAACTTCGACCTTGCGTTCCTGATCGGCAAAGGTCGGATTGGGCCCGATGTTGATCCCTGCGGGAAACCACGCCGAGCCGACCTGCGTCTTTCCCGCGTAGACTCCGTCGCGAGGCACGACAGTGCGGATTCCTTCGAGATTTGCCGTGGGAAAGCCGATCGTTCGACCGCGTTCGGCTCCGCGAACGACGGTTCCCGAGATAGAGTAGGTATAGCCCAGAAGCTCAGAGGCGTCTCGAACCTGCCCGGCAGCGATCAGCCGCCGGATTTCGGTCGATGACACGAGGCGGTCTTCCACCGATACGGGAGAAATGATCTCCAGCTCCATGCGAGCCGCCGCACAAAATTCACGCAACGTCTCGATATTGCCCGCGCGATCGTGTCCAAAAAAGAAGTTTGGCCCTTCGACCAGCCCTCGAGCATGCAACTGGCCAACGACGATTTGCTCAAAGAATTCACGCGGCGAAAGCTTGAGCAGCGCCTGATCGGTGGGGTAGACGATCACCCCGTCGATACCGGTTCGCGAGAGCAGCTCAAGCTTGCGCTCGGTTGTCGAGAGGGGCGGGGGCGACTGCCCCGGACGCAACAGGGCAATGGGATGCGGATCAAACGTGAAAATCACCGCCGGCCCGCCGCGCAGCGCCGCATTGCGCGTCAACGCCGCGATCATACACTGGTGTCCTCGATGCACGCCGTCGAAATTGCCGATTGATACGAAGCCGTTTTGTAAACCGCCCGCCGCATCAGCGCCATGAAGAATTTGCATGACCAATTCAATGAAAGACAAATTGGAACAAGGGATTTCAACCGCTTTCGACTGCGACCAGAACAAACATAACGGCAGATTGCGCCAAACACCGCAGTTCTTCACGCCCTGCCGCTGGTCGCGCTCACATTCGATACTTCTTTAATTTTTCGTGATCGAGCTCGATCCCCAACCCGGGCAGTGCCGGAATCTTGAGATAACCTTCGGCGTCGAGTTCAAAGGGTGTCGTCGTTATGTCGTCGATGTAGTCGCAGGGAGTCATATATTCGACATACTGCGCGACGGGCATGGCGGCAGCCAGTTGCAGGTCGGCGGCCAACCCCACGGCTGTGTTCCAGCCGTGTGAAACCATCAGCACATTATGGTCATACGCATACCAGCCAATCTTTCGTGACTCACTCAGGCCGCCGTTCTTGGTGCAGTCGGGTTGAATGATGTCCACCGCGCGGCGCTCAATCCACGGGATGAACGACTGCCTTCGCGTCAACACTTCGCCCGAAGCGATCGGCACCGGCGACTGGCGGGTGAGCTCGACAAAGCCCTCAATATCGTCGGGCGGCAGCGCCTCTTCGAACCAGACAATGTCGTAGTCGGCCAGCATCTTCGCCGTTTCACGGGCCCAGTTGACGCCGTGCGGCCAGAACTGTTCGCTCCCTCCGGCGTCGACCATAAGCTCAACCTTGTCTCCCACGGTTTCGCGGGCCGTGCGCACCAGCAGTTCGTCGAACTTGCGGTCGCGGCGGCCAAATGGCCGCCAGCCCATTTTAATCGCCTTGAATCCCCGGCCGACAACATCCTCAAGTTTGAGTCGGAGCAGCTTCGCTTCATCAAACAGAATCGAACCGTACGGCTTGATGCGGTCGCGGTAGTTCCCACCCAGAAGCCGCGACACCGGCTGGTTGCAGGCTTTCCCCATGATGTCCCACAGCGCGATGTCGAGGCCACTGATCGCGTGTTCGACCGAACCCCCACGTCCCTGCCAGAACGTTGATTGACGCAGCTTCTCGGTGACCCGTTCGGGCTCTAGCGCCGATTCATTCTTCAAGAGCGGCCAGAGGAGCCCCATCGCCCCTTCGGTCAAAGCGCCCGACGTGTAGACCCCTCCCACACCGGTGATTCCTTCATCGGTGATGACCTCAACCAGCGTGTGCAGGTTCTCTGTCTTCTCATGTCCCTGAGGCCAGCCTCCGTCTACGGTCCCACCGGTCAGCGGGATGACGTTCACTTTAACAATCTTCATTGAAATCCTCGGACAAAACTGATTGATTCAGGCGGCCCCAGTTTAGCCGCAAATTGTCGGCCTGGCGAGCGGAGGGTCGTCAGCCACATGAGGTCGCGAAAGGCGCAAAGTGATACAGCACAATTCCCGCCGCCACCGCCACATTCAGCGAGTCGACTCCCGCGGCCATCGGCAAAGTAACGCGCCAAAGGCAGCGGCGAATGAGCGCGTCGGGTAAGCCGGCGTCTTCGTTGCCCAGAATCAGGGCGACGCGAGCGGGAAGGCGCGCCTCTGAGAGCCTCTGCGCGGCAGGGTCGAGCACCGTTGCAATCGTCTCGAATCCGGCCCCATTCAGCGACTCCAGTACCAGGTTCCAATCGTCGGTCTGAATGATCGGCAGGCGAAATACAGTCCCCATCGATGTTCGCAGGACGCGGCGCGAGAAGGGGTCGGTTCCCGCGCGGCCCACAATCACGCCCGAAGCGCCAAACGCGGCAGCTGTGCGAATGATCGTTCCCAGGTTGGCCGGGTCGCGAATCTCTGGACAGACAACCACCAGCGACCGGCCTGAAGCCAGACCAAACTTGCAAAATTCTTCCAGGGCTGGTTGCGGTGGCCGGCATCCGCAGGCCAGCACCCCGCGGTGAAACTGATACCCGATCAAGGCCGAAATGACAGGTGTCGTCGTGACATAGATCGCAATGTCGGGGGGCACGCGTTGCCGGAGCCGATCGCACGCCGCCGCCGTGCATAAAATCGATTCGGTGCGGCAATGGCTTTCGAGAAGTCGCACGACAAGTTTCTCTCCCTCGGCCACAAACGTCTCCCGCATGCGTGACTCGGGCTGCTTGAGGTCGCGGTACGGGTTGAGCCGGCAGTCATCGAGCGATTCGATCACGAATTCCGGCATGACAATTCCCGTTCGAAATGGATGGAACGATCAAACGGCATGACTCGACTTTGTGGTTTCAAAAAAAAGAGGAGCCAATGATCATCGTCACTTGTCACTGTTCGATTCGTCGTCCGCGAGGCGGCGGACGGCTTTCAAAACCGACTCAATCTGCTCGTTGTGCAACTCTTCGGCCCGATAGGCGAAGTTGGCACTCACGATCTGTTCGCGATAAAGGATGACTGTCACGGCGGCATCGGGGTGAATACTGCGGCCGGCAGAGCCGTCGGAAGGCGCCGCCGCGATGGTCAGGGGGAGGTTGAGTTTTTCGTCGAACGACAGCGTTTGCACCTGCGGCAAAAGTTCTTCGCTTTCGCTTGCAAGAAAGACGCCAAAGCTGCGCAGGCCCGCCGCACGATTTTCGTCGACCTCGCGGTCGATTCCCTTGAGCAACCGTTTGACTTCCGGTGTGATCTGGCGGATGAACAGCATCGCCACGGGCCGATCGCCGTTGCGGCAGACGTAGCAAACCGATTTATTCTTAAGGGGCCCGGTAATCGCCCGGACATAAAACGTCGGCACCTTCTCGCCGACCTTCAGGCCAGATTG
>JAYTRB010000714.1:0-2727 GCA_043746425.1 Planctomycetia bacterium | reverse complement strand
GGAAAATCGCAATTTCTGCATTCGCGTCCTTCGCAACTCGATTGGTCGTTTGCAGTTTTAACATTCTTCTCGCCCCGGGCGATGGCCTATTGGGGATGCCGCTCCCTGCCGGGCGGGTCAGGTGCGGCCGTTTCAAGGGTCGATCGTGCTGACACAACCGCCTGCGATCCGTATGATGTCGGCATGAACTCAATTTCCAACCTTGTCCGCCGCGAAGTCATCGAGACGGCCAGCACCTTGGTCATCAAGATCGGGACCAATGTATTGTCTCAGGAAGATGACACGCTCGACGACAGCCGCTTTGATGCGCTGGCCGCCCAGGTGCATCTTGTTCGCCAGTCGGGACGACGGGTGGTTCTGGTGTCGAGCGGCGCGATTGGCGCCGGTATCGGCCTGTTGGGATTGCCAAAGCGGCCCGACGATCTGCCGCACCTGCAAGCTGCCGCCGCCGTCGGGCAGGCGCATCTCATCCACAAATACGACGACGCGTTCCATCGCTATGGCTATCGGGCCGCGCAGCTTTTGCTGACGGCCAACGACTTCCGCCGCCGGGCGCGTTACCTGAATGTTCGTAATACCTTGCGAACCCTGTTTGAATACAATGCCATTCCGATCATCAACGAAAACGACACCGTCAGCGTCGAAGAGATTCGGTTCGGCGACAACGACCGCCTGGCGGCCCTCGTCACGAACCTGCTCGAATCGCCCCTGTTGGTAATTTTGTCGGTGATCGACGGCCTTTACGATGGCGACCCGGCCGATCGGGCCAGCAAGGTGATTTCGCTGGTCGAGTCCTGGGATGAATCGTTATTGAAACTCGCCATCGCCAGCCGCAGCACACGCGGAACTGGCGGCATGCAGAGCAAGCTCGAAGCGGCCCGCGACGCAACTGCCGTGGGCGAGAATGTCATTATCGCCGATGGCCGCGTCCCCAACGTCATCGAACAAATTCTCGCGGGAGAAGAAGTTGGAACGCTGTTTTTGGCCCGAGGCGAGTCAATTCCCGCCTGGAAGCGCTGGATCGGCTATTCGCTTCCCCCCCGCGGATGCTACGTCCTCGACGATGGGGCCCGCAAGGCAATCGAGCAGCGCGGTCGCTCGCTGCTGGCGATCGGCATCATTGCCGTACAAGGAGAGTTCTCGAAAGGCGAGATCGTGTCGCTGGTCGATAAGGCTGGCGTCGAGTTTGCGCGTGGTCTCACGAACTTCGGCGCACACGATGCGCGGCGCATTGCCGGCAAACGAACCGATCTGATCCCCGAAATTCTTGGAAGTCTGCCCTACGACGAAGTCATCCACTGCGATAACCTGGTCGTGACGGTGCGCGCCGTCTTCAAATTGCCCTGACCTTGACTCTGGAGTTGAACTGATGCTGCCCCTCAATCGTCGCTCGTTTCTCGGGACATCTGCCGTTCTCGCGGGCGCGGCCGCCTCGGCAGTGGCAGCCGAGAAAGATTTTTCAGACCAGAAAACCATCGGCAAGACGCCACACACGAAGTTTGCCGTAAACGTCGAGATGTGGTGGCCGAAGCTGCCGTTTCTGGAACGCATTCGGCAGGCCGCTGCCCTGGGCTTTCCTGCCATCGAATTCTGGCCCTGGCAGGGGAAAGACCTTGACGCCATCGCAGCTCTGACGCAAGAACTGCGAATCGAAATTTCGCAGTTCACGGCCTGGGGATTCAAACCGGGTCTTAACGATCCCAAGAACCATGACGATTTCGTCAAGGCCGTCGAAGACGGCTGCCGGGTCGCCCAGAAGCTTCGCTGCAAATTGATGACCGTTGTGGCCGGAGATGATATTGCCGGCATGTCACAGGCGCAAATGCATGCCAACGTCATCGCCGGTCTGAAACGCGGGGCCCCGATCGCCGAGGCGCAAGACGTAACCATGATTCTCGAACCGATGAACATTCGAATCGATCATAAAGGACATTGCCTGTATGGAAGCGCCCCAGCCATCAGGATCTGCAATGAGGTCAATTCCTCGCATGTCAAAATCAACTGGGATCTGTACCACATGCAAATCAGCGAGGGAGATCTGTGCGGTCATTTGCGCGAAGGCATTGCCGCCAAGCGAATCGGCTACGTTCAACTGGCCGACAACCCGGGCCGGCACGAACCGGGAACGGGTGAAGTTCACTACAACCGGGTTCTCAAAGAACTGCAAGGTCTGGGATATCACGAATACGTCGGCCTGGAGCTTAACCCCACCAACGAGCTCGCCGCAGCGATTGCCTGCGCCAAGGCAGACATTTGGTAAAGCCCCCTTCGCCCGTGCCAGCCGAGTCTCAAAACAAGCGGCCGCAGCATTTCTGCCCGGCAGCCAGTTGCTGATATCACAGCGGCCGGCAGAGAGTCCTAAAGTCGAGCCGCGGCACGCGGCCGCGCTCATTTTTTGCGGGTGGAGTAGGCCGCGTGATACTCGTTGTAGTCTGTCTGCGTCTGATCGGCAAATCGGACTGCCGCAGCGAGGACGGCGTCTGTCCCCGGACCTTTCACCCACTCGGCCAGCGCCAGGCGCCCGGCAGCATCGGCACCGCGCATTTGCGACCAGGCCGTGACCTGACCGAGGACTTCCACAGCGCGGCGCAGCTTTTTGGATTTTTCCTGTAAGCGGTCGAGACTCGATCGGTTTTCTTCAGGAGACATTTCCCGCATGCGGAAACTGCGACCATCAAACTGCAGCGCCGCCAAGCCAATGGTGGGTTTGGCCTGCAAGCGCTTCTG
>JAYTRB010000713.1:0-2510 GCA_043746425.1 Planctomycetia bacterium | reverse complement strand
TGATTCTTCTGTTTGCTGCGAAATGCTCGAAGAAAAGCGGGCGAGCACTCTTTAATTAAAACTTCGGCACTACTTGAATCTTCGCCGCTACGCGATGGCCTCGAATGCCGGGTCGCCGCCGTGAGATATTCCGATTGGTCGGCCTGAGAGATCTTCGACCGTCATCGCCGAGTCGATTCCCAGCAAATGGTAAATCGTTGCCACCATGTCACCCGCGGAAACGGGGCGGTCGACAGGATACGCGGCGTGTTCGTCGGTCTTCCCCAGAACGAACCCGCGCTTCACCCCGCCGCCAGCAAGCAGCACGAAACCACACTGCGGCCAGTGGTCGCGACCAGCTTTTGCATTCACGCGCGTCGAACGCCCCATTTCTCCCATGACGACGACCAACGTGGAATCCAAAAGCCCGCGCTCCTCGAGATCGACAATGAGGGCCGACACGACTTGATCGAGCATCGGCAACAGCACCCGGCACATGCCGAAATTGTTTTCATGCATGTCCCAGTGATTGCCGCTGTCGGCCTCTTCCCAATTAATGCTGACGAACGTCGAACCCGCCTCGACGAGCCGCCGGGCGATGATCATGCTCGAACCCCATAAGTTTCGACCGTAGCGATCAACCATGTGGTCGGGCTCACGCGAAATATCGAAAGCAGCCCGTGTTTTCGCGCTGGTAAGCAGCGAAAACACCTGTTGCTGAAAGTGATTCATTCCCTGAGCGGCCCGTGAGGCTTCGACGGTAGCCACGCTGTGGTCGAGTTGGTCGAGCAGCGACCGCCGGCGGTCGAGGCGGTCGGCCGTGACTTCGGGAAGACCTCCCAGCGACGGGAGTAGCGGCACGCCAACGGGGGTCGTAGGCTGATAAAACGTTCCCTTGCCCTCGAACTTCTTGTCCCAGATCGTAAACAAGGGATCGTACTGGCTTCCCAGATAGCCGCCATAAGGGCCGGCCCGGCGCAACGACTGCGAATAACCCGGAAAAGCAGGCATGATCACATATCGCGGAATATCGGTAGCCCCCAGGTTGCGATACTGGCAGACGGCACCCATGCCCGGGTGATCGCTGCGCTTGGCGAAGTAATTCTCCTGGTCATTGCCCCCGTCGAAGCCGGTATAAACGTTGTACGGATTGTGGCTGTTGTACCGGTGCGAATACGTACGGATCAGCGTCGTGCGATCCATAATCTGTGCGGTGAGGGGCAAAAGTTCGCAGATCGACAAGCCCGGAACGGCTGTCGCGATCGGCCTGAATTCGCCGCGCACCTGTTCGGGCGCCGCTGGCTTCATATCGAACATATCGAGATGCGGGGGGCCACCGAAAAGGTTGAGCAGGACAACCGATTTGGCAGTCCCGCGGCGAGCCGGGCGCTGCGCCTGGGCGACCTGCAGAAAGTTGGCAAGGTTTGCGGTGCCGAAAAGCGACAAGCCGCCGACGCACATCGCCTCACGGCGCGTCAAGCCATCGCACGGTCTGCTTCCGCGTCCCAGGATTCTCAGCATTTTCATCCTTCGAGTTCGCGAAGTGGTATCCTGACTAGAATATCAAATCAACGCATTTTGATGCAAGTGCGTCTCGTGATTGAGGGGTCGTTCGAATTTGCAAGCGTTTGTGAGGGCAGACGACATGGCTTTGGAAATCTTTCTAAGCCGCTGACGATCTCTCGGGGATATTGTTTGGCGGAGCGCCATGAGTTAGATTTCGTCTCGCCAGTCACGATGCTTGTCGCTAGAATTCTGCCGGCAGTCTGCCCTGCCGCGTCCCCTCGCTCGCCCACCCGATTTCACAGGTTTATCGTGTCTGCTTCAATGACCGACCGTCGGCCACCGCTGGTGGTGCTGGAACATATCCACCAGATGCGAAACATCGTCTGGCATGCCCAACAGCGTGGATCGCGTGTGGGATTAGTGCCGACGATGGGCGCACTGCACGCGGGGCATCTCAGCCTGATTGACGCCGCGCGGCGCGAATGCGATTTCGTCGTCACTTCAATTTTCGTGAATCCTGCACAATTCGGCCCCCATGAGGATTTTTCTCGCTATCCACGCAACTTCGAGGCCGACCTGGCGTTGTGCGCCGCGGCGGGGGTTGATGTCGTCTTTCACCCGACCGTCGAAACGATGTATCCCAACGGGTATTCGACGTACGTCGAGGTGACGGGCTTGTCCGAGGTTTTGGAAGGAAAAGTCAGGCCGGGCCACTTCCGCGGCGTCACGACGGTTGTGCTCAAGTTGTTTCACATCATTCCAGCCGATTTGGCGTACTTTGGGCAGAAAGATTACCAGCAGCAGACAATCATTCGGCGAATGTGCGCCGAATTGAACTTGCCCATTGAGATTCGCGTCTGCCCGACAGTGCGCGAACCAGATGGCTTGGCCCTCAGCAGCCGGAATGTGTATTTGACTCCCGATGAGCGGCGTTCGGCCTTATCGCTCTCAAAGAGCCTGCAGCTGGCCCAGGAGCATTTTCTGGCGGGGCGGCGAGATCTTGCGGGAGTGCGCGATGAAATGTT
>JAYTRB010000712.1:0-4668 GCA_043746425.1 Planctomycetia bacterium | reverse complement strand
CTCTCGGGACCGATCGCGGTCGACGAAAAGACGACCCGCGAGCTGGCACAAATTCTGGCGAACCCCGGCACCTATGGGTGGGATTTCGCCAAAGGTTGTATATTCGATCCGGGAGTCGCGATTCGATTCACTCATAAATCGTCGATTGTCGAAGTCGTCTTCTGCTTTCATTGCAAAGAATTACAGGTTTACCGAAACGGCACGAAGGTGGGGGGCGAAGATTTTGACGCTGCCAGCAATCGACTCGCCGCGATTCTGAAGCGAGTCTTTCCCGATGACGACGAAATTCAGAAGCTTTGACAAGGTGCCCAGCGATGACCCAGCGATCAAATTCGTCGACGATGTCCCTCTCGCGGCGCGACTGGTTGAAGCTGTCGGCCTGTGGGGCTTTCGGAGTTTCGATGTCGCGCTGGCTGCCGGCGCTAGCCGAAGAGGCCGCCTCAAGTAAAGACCGCCGCCGATCGTGCATCCTGTTGTGGATGTCGGGCGGGCCGAGTCAAATGGATACATTCGATCTCAAGCCCGACCACGAAAACGGAGGACCGTACAAGTCGATCGACACGTCAGTGCCGGGGGTTCAGATTTCCGAACATCTTCCGCAACTGGCGCGGCAGATGGAGCATTGCGCGATCATCCGCTCCATGACCACCAAGGAAGGCGACCACACGCGAGCCACGTATCTGCTGCGAACCGGGTATCTGCCGCAGGGGCCGGTGCAATATCCCACAATCGGTTCGGTATGGAGCAGGGAATTAGGGACTGAATCGTCGGAACTGCCGAATTTCGTCAGCGTCGCGCCCTATCGCTTCCTCAGTCCGGCTGCGTTCGGACCAGGATTTCTTGGTCCGAAGTATGCGCCGCTCATCGTGGGTGATGCCAACCCTAACCCGGGACGCAACGCCGATTATGAAAAGGCACTGAAGGTAAAGAACCTGGCCCCGTCGGCGGGAGTGGTTCCCGAACAAACCGATGCCCGCCTCGAGCTTCTGACAGAACTCGAAACCGATTTTGCTGCGGGACATCCGGGCGTGCCCCCCACCAGCCATCGTGCGGCCTATGTTCAAGCGGTGCGAATGATGCGTTCTGAAGCGGTCAAGGCGTTCGATCTGTCGCAGGAAGACGATGCCTTACGCGATTCCTACGGCCGCAACCAGTTTGGGCAGGGCTGCCTGTTGGCCCGGAGACTGGTCGAGAGTGGTGTGCCGTTCGTCGAAGTTTCACTCAACGGCGTTCAAGGAGGTCAGGGTTTGGGCTGGGACACGCACCAGAACAATTTCGACAATGTGCAAAAACTCTCGGGAGTTCTTGATCCTGCATGGGCGACACTGGTCGAGGATTTGAAGACCCGGGGGTTGCTCGAATCAACCTTGATTATCTGGATGGGAGAATTCGGACGGACCCCCCGAATCAACCCCAACAAAGGACGCGATCATTTCCCGGCCGCCTGGTCGACGGTTCTGTGTGGCGGTGGCATTTGCGGAGGACAGACGGTGGGCCAGAGCAGCCCCGATGGCATGACGGTTGCCGATCACCCCGTCGCCGTCAGCGATTTTCTGGCAACGGCATGCCTGGCACTGGGAATCGACCCGATGACGCAGAACAATTCGAATGTCGGCCGGCCAATTCGCATCGCCGACCCGGCCGCTAAGCCGCTTCACGACCTGCTGGCGTAAATCGCAGGACGCGCTTTGAGATCGTGCCTTGCAATGGCAAGGCCTGGCATTCCTGCCTTGCGGGTTCGTTTTGCGCCGCGCGGTTCTTACGTGAGGCAGAGCCATGCGGAATGTGCATGTCTCAAAGAAACCTGGGCTGCACGAGCGGGTGGCCTGTTTCATTTCGCGTTCTCGGTGGTCTTGCCGACCTCCTGCGCCGCTGGCAGCAGGCCTGGAAGTCGCAGCTTGATTTCGTCGTGAATCGCCTGGTCCCATTCGGCGGCAACATGGGCTCTGACGTCGAACCGGGCGTGGTACGCTGGTTCGCCGTGCTGCATGTAATGATTTTTAGGATCCCCCAGGTCGATGTTTTCGATTCGCGTCCCGGCATCCCACTTGCCCCACACGAAAAAACTGTGTGTGAAGTAGTTGACGGCCCCGTGCACATTGACGGGCAGGTGCTTTGGTTTTGCCGGGCCGCGAGCGGTCGATGAGGCATCGAGAAACACGACCAGCCTCACTGCCAGGGGAGCGTCTGGCTGGCCCAGCAGTTGCACCACCTCGAGAGCGGTATGCCCTCCCCAGCTGTTGCCGACGATGGCCACCTTGTCGCTGGGAAAATTCTGCAAATGCTCGCGAATGAAGTGGCAGATCGCCTTTGCCCCGGGAGGATTCCTGGTCGTGATCTTTCCGGCTCGGGTTCCGTTCCAGTTGAAATATTCAGGAACGATCCGTTCGCGAGTGATATCGCCGGCCAACTGGAACAAGCCGCTGTTTCCTTCAGAACGGGCAGCAGTTCCCTCGATCTGTCGCGGCGTTGGATCGGAATCGGCCCCGCCGATTAAGATGACCAGCAGATGCACCGGGCGGTTGGGGTCGCGACGGGCCACCGCCGCTTCATCATCGCCCCCATGCATCGCGGGTGGCAAGAGACACGCAGCGACTAAGAGTGCCGTCAATTGCCTTTTCCAGGCCCGCGAACCACGCCGTTTGGGTGGGCCGCGACGGCTGCTGTATCTGGCAGCTTGAAGAATGAGAGACGAAGAGGGCAACTTAACTCGGGGCGTTGATGGCAGTCTCATGCGATGTCCTTCCGTGGCACAGCTCGTCGGAATTCCGGCCGACCGGTCAGTTACGGCGCTGTTTGCGTTCAAAGCGTCAGGAAGTTTTCGACCCGCTCGCCGGCGAGGACGAGGCTGCGTTACGCACGACGAAACATTTTCATGGCGCGGACGACATAGTCGTACCCGCTGTAAAGTGTGACCCCGACAGCGCACCAGAGGAAAATGTCGAGGGCAGTCATGGCCGGAGTACGTACTGTTGTCGATCCGTATTCGAGAAACAGGAGCGACGCGGCCACTGCGAAACACTGGACAACCATCTTGATCTTGCCGCTGGCGGTGGCCGAGAAATCCTTTCCTTCACTTTCGAGAACGCTCCGCAGGCTGGTGACAAACATCTCCCGCCCGATTACCGAAATCACCATCCAGGCGTTGACGCGCGAGCCAGGCTGCACCGCCAGAAACATGAAGGCTCCGCCAATGATGACCTTGTCGACAAACGGATCGAGGATGCGCCCGATCTTGGTGACCTGCCCATACCGGCGGGCAATATAACCGTCGATGGCGTCGGTGGCGGCCGCGATAATGAACACCGCACATGCCGCCAGCCAGTGATCTCTCAGGTCGATGAGCCAGAACAGAAAAATCGCCAGCACGAGCCGGCTCAGGGTAATGATGTTTGGCAGGTTGAGCGCCGATGAATTTTGGATCGGGTTACCCCCGTCGACAACCGGCCCGGCAGTGGAACCTGCCGTCAAATCTCGCTCTTCCGCCAAAGGCATGGCCGTCTTGTCCGAGTCTTTCACAAAAAGAAACCAAATCCGAGGTCCGAAGGGTTACAAAATGCCGATGTTCGAAATTCAAGGCTCGTCGGGGGGCGTCACTGAGCCGATGAGGTCGTAATCCTGGCGGGCTTCGATCTCGACCGGAAGAAACTCCCCCACAGGCAGGTCGGTTCCCGTCACGTAGACGGCGCCATCGATCTCAGGCGCGTCGGCAAAACTGCGGCCGATCCAGGTGTCGTCGTCGATCTTGCCGTCAATCAGTACGTCCAGCTCGTACCCCACCAGTGAATCGCCGAACTCGAATGCAATCTGCTGCTGCATCTCCATCAACCGGTCGCGGCGGACGTTTTTCACCTCTTCGGGCAAATGCCCGTCAAGCTTGACGGCGGGTGTATCGGGTTCAAGTGAATAGGTAAATACCCCCATCCGCTCGAAGCGAGTCTCAGCGACGAAATCGCACAACTCTTCGAATTGGGCCTCGGTCTCGCCGGGAAAGCCGACGATGAACGTCGTGCGCAAGACAAGGTTGGGAATGTTCCGGCGGAGCTTTTCCACCAGTTCGACGGTTTGAGCATGGTTGACGCGCCGCTGCATGCGCTTGAGCACCGCGTCATTGACGTGCTGCAACGGCATGTCGAGATACGGAATGATTTTTCGAGAACCGGCGATCAGATCGATGAGTTCGTCGGTGAAGTTGACGGGGTACAGGTACAGCAGCCGAAGCCAGTCGATTCCCTCGACTTTTTCAAGCTCTTTGAGCAATTCCACCAGGCGCACCTGGCCGTACAGGTCCATTCCGTAATAGGTCGTATCCTGGGCCACGATATTCAACTCACGGGCGCCATCGGCCGCCAGTTCACGGGCTTCGGCGATTACCATTTCGATCGGCTTGGTGGCATGCTTGCCACGCATTTTCGGAATCGCGCAGAATGTGCAGGTGCGGTCGCAGCCTTCTGAAATCTTGAGATAGGCGTAATGTCTGGGGGTGATTCTAAGACGTGCGCTGTCGTCGAGCGCCCGTACAGGAGCCGGTCGGAAGACCGTGCGCTGCTCTTCGGACAAGCCGAACATTCGATCGGCGACGCGCGTGATCTCGTCGCGTGCGAACACGCCGACGATGCCGTCAATGCCCGGCAATTCTTCGCGCAGCTTGGCCCCCCCCAGGCGCTC
>JAYTRB010000711.1:0-5944 GCA_043746425.1 Planctomycetia bacterium | reverse complement strand
ACGCGAATCGTTTCGCCCGGTTTCGCCTCAGCCACGGCTTCGTCGAGAGTGTCGAATCGGGCGGCGGGCTGGCGCCCCAGGATGTCGAATTTCTGCGCGTGCTCGCCTTCAAGCAATCGCGAAATATCGCTGCCCAGATTGGCCTTGCGCAAAAACAATAGCGCGAACGAAGTGTCGGAAAGGCCATCCTTATCGGTATCGGCCCAGGCCGTGGGCCAGCCCCCGTCTTCTTTCTGAGACTTCAAGAGCCCGTCGGCGCCCTTCTGAAACCAATTGGTTTCGCCAATTTGCTCGAGCCCCAACAGCACACCGACGCGTTCGACAGACCACAGGAAATATCGTCCAGTGCCGGGGCTCAGGCCTTTGACGAAATCGCCGGTGCGCTTCAAGCCCTTGGCAAAGACCTGGTTTTCGAGGAGCGACTTTCCTGTGGCCTCTGGCCCTTCGGATTTCTTTCCCGATTTCAGCGAGTCGCGAATCTGGTTGGCTTCGGCCACCGCCAGGCAAAACAGGCCTGCGCCGGTCATCGAATCGCCTGAGGGGAGCTTGCCGTTCTTGTCTTCGGCGACATAGGCCCAGCCGCCATCGTCGGCCTGATGCTTAACGAAGCGTTTGGCGACTTTCGTCAGCGTACGATCGATGTTGACTCCCGATCGCGACGCGACCCACAATCCCAGGACGGCGAATTGCGTACAACTGTTATCGCCATAGCCTTCTTTGGGCTTGGGACCGGTACTTGGGTCGCGGAGCACTTTCTCGACATCGAGTTCTTGCCCCGGACATTCATAGTGCCAGCCGCCGCTATCCATCTGGCCCGCGATGAGTCGGGCGGCCAGAGTCTTGATTTGGGGCTTGTCGCGTCGATCGCCAAAGCGCGAAAGCAAAACGACGACCAATGAGAGATCGTACGTGTTCTTGAGCTTGGTACAGTTCTTCTTGACGTATTCGTAGCCCTTCTGCACCGACGAATCGGTCAGAGGTACGCCGTTCTCAATGAGGGCAATCGTGCATAAGGCGGTGATTCCCACGTTGTGGCCGGCGAATTCCCAGGTTCCGTCCCCTTTCTGCTTTTGTTTGAGGAACTGCACGCCTCGAGCGCGGGCTGCCGTGATCGCTTCATCAGATTGTGCAAAGGCGGGCGAAGTCACCGCGATTGCCAGACCGAGTGTGAGCGTGCAAGTCAAAATACGTCGGGCCGTCATCAGCGACTCCTCTAGAATTGTCGAGTGAAAAGACTGGCCCGGCTGCTATAATGCCCCCGTGCTGAAATGCCCCCGTACGAAAATGGTACTGGCGATCCTGCGCCCGAGGCCGGCTCTGCTGTCGGAAGGGCGAGTGCCTGGAAGTCATTTTTCAAGAATCATTCCGCGGTGTCAAGATGCCTGAGCCTCTGGCTTATCTGAATGGACGAGTTTCACCCGTTTCGCAGACCAATCTGTCGATCTTCGACATGGGCTTGGTCATGGGGGCCTCGATTACTGAAATGGCCCGCACATTTCGGCACGATTGCTTCCGGTTGCATGAGCATATCGACCGGCTGTTTCGCTCGCTCAAGCACGTTGGGTTCGAAATGGACCTCACTCGTGATGCGCTTGCCGACCTCGTTCTCGAACTCGTCGAGCACAATGCCCGCCTGGTTCCCGCGAATCAGGATCTGGGCGTTTCAATGTTCGTAACCGCCGGAACGGCCCTGATTTATGCCGGCTTTGAAGGCATGGCCACGCATCGAAAGCCGACCGTCTGCGTGCATACTTTTCCCCTTCCCTGCGAGTTGTGGGCCGAAAAATACACCACCGGCCAGCATGTCGTCACGCCCAGCATCCGACATCTTCCGCCCGAGTGTCTCGACCCGAAAATCAAGGCCCGCAGTCGCATGCACTGGTATCTGGCCGATGAACAGGCGCGGCTGGTCGATCCCAAGGCGATCGCTCTGCTTCTCGATCGGCAAGACAATATCGCCGAGACGAGCTCAGCGAATTTCTTCATCGTCCGCTCTGGCCGAATTATCACTCCCACGGGAAGGAACACGCTGCAGGGGATCAGTCAGCAGGTGGTTGCCGAAGCGGCCGAGCAACTTGATATTCGCTTCGAGTACGGCGACTTTCAGACTTACGACGTCATAAACGCCGACGAAGCCTTCACGTCCTCGACTCCGTATTGCATCCTGCCGGTGACCCGGATCAATCATAAGACGATCGGCGACGGACGGGTGGGTGCGGTCTATTCCGAGCTGTTGAAGGTCTGGAATCAGACGGTCGGGCTCAACATCATGGAACAGATGCAGGTTGCCGCCGCCGAACGCAAGGCCGCCTTCGAGGCGTTGAAATGAAGCGCTCTGCTCTGTCGCATTTTCTGGGCGAACATATCGAGTTTTTCCGGCAATACCGGCAAACGTTCGAAACGACCGGGGCCGTCGCCCCCAGCAGCCGGTTCCTGGCCCGCGCATTGACCCGACCTCTGCAGCAGCATGCGGGCCACTGCCGAGTGCTCGAAGTCGGCCCGGGAACCGGGGCCGTCACGCGCCGAATTGCCCGTCTGCTTAAGCCTGATGACCGCTTCGACCTGGTGGAATTGAACGCGAGTTTCGCGGGCGTATTGCGGCACAAGTTTGTTGCCGATCCCGATTTCCATCGGGTGGCCAACCGGTCAGAAATTCACCAGTGTCCGATCCAGGAATTTGCGGCCCCAGAGCCATATGACTTCATCGTTTCCGGATTGCCGCTTAATAACTTTCCGGCCGAAATGGTACGCGAGATATTTGACGTCTTCTTTCGGCTTCTGGCTCCCGGCGGTGTTCTATCGTACTTCGAGTACATGTATATGCGTCCGTTGCGCAAAGTCGTCTCGAATCGTGCCGGGCGGGCCCGTCTGGGGGCGCTCGAAACCGTTTTGCACGAATACCTCGGCCAACATCGTTTTCGGCGCGACTGGGTATTTGTAAACGTTCCGCCTGCCTGGGTGCAGCACCTGCGCCGCGGCTAAAATCGCACTGGTTGTGGACAAAGCCGCATTGGGTGAACAGCAGCCGATATCACGCAGCGTGCCAGTTCGGGTTGACATCGGCATGCTCAGGTGCGCGATCCGCATGCGATTCATCTGTTGCAGACGATTCAGAGACGACGCCCGCTGGCGGCAATGCGCCGGCGCCTTTCAAACGCGTCGACGGTGTGCGGCGGCGCGGGCGAACCGGAACCGGAACCCGGTCGGTCTTGCGCGGCAGTTCGCCTTGCTCGCCGAGGGTGCTATAGACGTCGCCGCTTTTGAGATCGACCAGTTCCTTGCGGCTGAGGTGTACCTGCGGGGTGCGATACAGAAGTTTCAGTGCCCGCAAAATCGGCAGCGTGCGATACCGCAAGCCATAGCGGTTTCTGATGGCCTCGCGCACAGCCGGAGCATTTTGCGAGCTCATGTACGGATAAATGTGGTGCTCGATGTGATAGCCGAAGTTCAGGTGCAGCCACCCCAACCATCGAGGAACGGTCACCGACAGAGAATTCGCGAGCGGATCATTGACGTCTTCCGTTTCGTCGCACACCAGGTGGTTGGTCGCGATGTAGGCCATTTGCAAAACATTGGCGACAGCCATGGGCAATACATAGAGAAACAGAAAGGTGTACGGGCCGACAGCGGTGAAGACGGCGGCCCAGAAGCCGGCCATTGCAAAGAAGAGAGCAATCTGGCGACGACGACCGGCAACCGACCAATACTCGTAACGCTGGCTGTGGACAAACAGCGTGACGACGGCATGAAACGAAAACCAGAAGCCCAGGAACAGCCCGCTCCGCAGATACCCCGATCCGGGGGCAAACGTGAGCGTGAAGCGGGCCACGCGGTTGTTCAAGAACATGGTTACATTGCCGAATGAATCGGGATCGACGCCACTGACTGACGTATGGCAGTGATGGGCCTGATTGTGCCATGCCTTCCAGTGCGCCGGGCCGATGCAGTAGGGGAGCATGCATAGACCGCTCAGCCAGTTCTGAACGTGCCGGTTTTTCACGACCGTGCCATGCAGAATCTCATGCGCCAGGAACATCAGGCAACCGTAACTATGCCCGATAACCGCGGCCAGAACCAACCGCCAGCCCCAATGAATCCCGCTGCTCACCAAGGTTGCGGCCGAGATTCCGATGATCGCCAGATGAACCGGCAACCAAGCCAGTCGCCACGGTCGCCGCAAGAATAACTCTGGCGCGAGGTCGGGGCGCAATTCTTTTGCATAATGGGCGCAAGCATGCAGGGAAACGCTATCGTGCATGAAAAGCGGCTTTCGCGCCAGAACTCATTATGTCGGGAAACGGCGGAACTCTATCAGGCGCAGGCATCCTGGGCAAGAGCATCCTGCACCCGTTTGCGGCCGCGCCGCCACGAGGCTGGCGAAAAGGGGGAGCAGCCGCGCCTGTGTCCTTGTCAGCCATAAGTCACCAACGTGCCCCGTGGAGTCGAATTGCTGGCATTTCTCGGTTGCCAAGTCTAGACTCGCGACTGGAAGCTTATTGAACATCATGCAAACGGGTGAGAGTCGGGCGGCCGCTTTGCGGCACTGGCCATTCGGGTAATCCGCGGGATTTACATCCAGCAAAATCTTTTCAGCCGACGTAAATGCGTGTGCTCTTGTCGTGTTCTTCATCGGATTTGATATCTCCCCCAGTTTTCTGAACGGAGCTCGCCATGCATCAGGTAACGACGATTGAACGGCTTGTGGATCTGGTCGATCCGGCAGCCAATGTCCTGCTCAATTTAACCCACGCAGAAGCTCTCGAACGCGTCGGCTCGGGCGATCCAGCACGGGTGCGCGAGATCGACGGGCAATTTGCACTGGTGCATAAACACGGGAAAATCGTGCGAATGGCGCGATCAATTGGTCGTCCCCTGCGGTATTTTATCGCCAAACGGCACGAGGGGCCCTCTCTCATTGTCGCCGAGCGCATTGACCAGATTTATGACTTTCTGCGGAGCGAGGGGCTCGACAATCAGTTTCACCCATCCTATTCACGGATGGTGCCGGCCCATTATATTACCGAAATCGCCTTGGTTGGCTGCCCCGATCCGAATCCAAATTACACGCGGTATTTTACCCCGGCGCGAAACCGGTTGCCGGCTGACCTCGACGTTATTGGCAAAGCCTATATCGGCCAACTTGCCCAGGAGTGTTCAAAATGGCTCGACAGCATTGACCGCCAAGCCCCTTTGGGGGTGATGTTTTCGGGCGGCGTCGACAGTGGCGCCGTTTTTATCGTGCTGTATCACCTGCTGCTCGCGCGGGGTGAGTCTCCCGCCCGGCTCAAGGCATTCACCCTCGCCGTCGATGGAGGCGGGGCCGATGTCGAACAGGCCGAGCGATTTCTGGCGGCTCTTGATCTGGGGCTGTTCCTGGAAACGGTTGAAGTCGCCAGCGACGCCTTGGACATCAAGGATGCAATTCGCGTCATTGAAGATTACAAACCGCTGGATGTGCAGTCGGCAGTCATGGGCCTGGCACTCTGCCGTGGGATTCGGGCCCGCTACCCGAATTGGAAATACCTTGTCGATGGTGATGGCGGGGATGAGAATCTGAAAGATTACCCCATCGAAGACAATCCCGAGCTCACGGTCCGAAGCGTCCTCAATAACCTCATGCTCTACCAGGAAGGATGGGGAGTCGGAGCCATTAAACATTCTCTTACATACAGCGGCGGCCAGAGCCGCGGTCATATCCGATCGTCGGCCCCGGCACGCATCCTCGACTTTGAAGGTTTCAGCCCGTACGCGCTTCCCAACGTCATCGAAGTGGCCGAAGGGATTCCATTCATCGAGCTCACAGATTGGCAGCACGAAAAGCTGTATGCCCTCAAGGGAGAAATCTCGCGCCGCGGCGTCGAGGCGGTTACCGGACTGACGATGCCCGTTTTTGAAAAGCGGCGCTTCCAGCGCGGGGCGATTGCCGACGACAAGTTCGCCGCGA
>JAYTRB010000710.1:0-4154 GCA_043746425.1 Planctomycetia bacterium | reverse complement strand
TGCGCCGGCCATCGTCAAGGTCGAAAACGGCGTGGTATTTCCTGTTGCCAACGGTGTGGCTCAGGTCGTCGCCAGAATCTCGGGTAAAGAAGCCAAAATTGACGTCACAGTGCAGGGCTTCGAGCAACCCTCGCCCGTCAGCTTCAAAAGCGGCACGCTGGCGGCCCTCTCGAAGGCCGGCTGCAATATGGGGGCGTGCCACGGCTCTCCCTCGGGCAAGGGAGGTTTTCGCCTGTCTTTAAGGGCCTACGATCCGGCCCTCGACATCGTTACATTACGGTCTGAATATTACGGGCGCCGCACAAATATTGTTGCTCCCGACGACAGCCTGCTGTTGCGCAAGCCCCTGATGGAGTTGGCGCACGGCGGCGGAAGGCGTCTGAAAAAGCACGATGCAGCGCACGAGATTCTCCATGACTGGATCGCCGAAGGCCTGCGCCTCGACCCGGCCACTGACCCCGACGTCGTCAAGATTCAGATTCTGCCGGAAGCGAGGATTTTTCAGAAAGATGGTGCCCGTCAACAACTTGTCGTCCTGGCGCATTTCAGCGATGGCAGTGTTCGCGATGTGACCCCCATCGTCTGCTATTCCTCGTCGAGCGAATCAGTCGCCAAGGTGGGTGAGAACGGAGTCGTCGATAAGGTATCGCGGGGCGAAACGGCTATTCTGGCGCGATATCTCGACAAGATGGCCACTTCCTATATCACTTTCCTCGAAGACGTCCCGGGTTTCGCCTGGAACAACGCTCCTGAGAAGAATTTCATCGACACGCTGGTCAACGCCAAGCTCAAGCAGTTGCAGATTCTTCCCAGCGACTTATGTACGGATGAGGAGTTTCTGCGGCGGGCCTATCTTGATGCCACGGGTCGCTTGCCGTTCATCGAAGAATCACAGGCGTTTTTAGCCGACCAGAGTCCGAACAAGCGCGAACAACTGATTGACAATCTCGTCGATGGCGACGATTTTGCCTCGTTTTGGACGCTCACTACCGGCGACGTATTGCGTGCGAACGCCAAAAAGCTGAACGCTACGGGGGTTCAGAAATTTCGGCTGTGGGTCTATGAATCGATCCGCAGCGACAAGCCCCTCAACCAATTTGCCCGCGAATTGCTCACCGCCAGTGGCAGCGCGTATCACAACCCCGCGGCCAATTATTGGAGGGCCAGCCGTGATCCGCAGGATGCAACTGAGACCACAGCCCAGCTCTTCCTGGGCATTCGCATTCAATGTGCCAAGTGCCATAACCATCCCTTCGAGCGCTGGACGCAAGACAACTATTACGGGATCGGCGCCGCATTCGTTCGCATCGGACGCAAGAAGGGAGCCGAAGCCGATGAAGAAATTGTGTACGTTGCCCACACCGGAGAAGTAACCCAGCCTCGCACCGGCAAGCAGATGAAGCCGCATTTGCTGCTCAAAGGCGACGTCGACGTTCCTCCCGACCGCGACCGCCGCGAAGTCTTTGCCGAATGGCTTACCGCCGCCGACAACCCCTTCTTCGCCAAGGCGTCTGTGAACCGTATCTGGGGGCAGCTCCTGGGGCGCGGTATCGTCGAACCGGTTGACGATTTTCGCGATTCGAACCCGCCCTCGAACGCACCACTTCTCGACGCGCTCGCTGCCGACTTTGTTAAGAATGGCTTCAGCCGTAAATGGGCCGTCAAGACGATCATGAAGAGCCGGACTTACCAGCTCAGCTCGCGAAAGAACCAGTTCAATGGCAACGACGAGATTTATTTCTCGCACGCCAACACCCGACTTCTTTCGGCCGAGCAGTTGCTTGACGCCATTTGCCTGGTGACAAGTGTCCCCGAGGTTTTCCCCGGCGTTCCGGTCGGCACCCGGGCTGTCGAACTGAGCGAACCGCCGGGCGATCATTACTTCCTCAAGATCTTCGGCCAGCCGCAACGGGAAATGGCCTGCCAGTGCGAGCGATCGAATGAATCGAACTTGTCGCAGGCATTGCAGATGATCAATGGCCCGGTAGTTCATAACAAGCTGCGCGACGCGAACGGCCGCATCGCGAAAATGGTGGCCGCTAATAAGCCAGACGATGAAATCATCAACGACCTGTACATCGCCGCGCTCTGCCGCCGTCCGGTCGCTGCCGAGCTCGAGGCTGCCAAGAAACACATCGCCACCAACAGCGATCGAAAACTGGCCATGGAAGACATCGGCTGGGCTCTCCTCAACTCAAAAGAGTTCCTTTTCCAGCATTGATTGTGCACTTCATCCTGGCGATCGGGTACAAAGGGCCGGCCCCAGAAGCATCGAGTGGCAAGCATGCTTATAGAGCGACGGGAATTTCTGCGACCACTTTAGAGTCTCGTCAGAATCGGAACCGTGCCTGTCTCAGGTCGGGCAGAAATGCCTAAACTGCGGGCCAGAAAATTTCGGCGGGAATCTTGTGCTCGTCGACCACGACGCAGACGGCCAATCCCGGCGTATCGAAGTTCCGCTTGAGATAGCCGAGCGCCACCGGCAGGTTGGTTTCAATCGCGAGCGCCGCCGAAGTTACCTGGCCGATCTTTCTCGCTTCGCTGTCGGCCGTGACCACTTCGGCCCCAACCGGGGGAACAGGACCTTCGAGAAGACGAATGCCGCGAAGCTGCTGGTTCACGTGCCCCAGGGCGTCGATCCGGGCGATCGGTTCCTGCCCCAGGTAACAGCCTTTTGAAAAGCTGATCGTCTGGGCCGAGCGGTCTACTTCCTGCGCCAGGTTGGCGTCGGTGATGTCGACACCGTAGAGTGGAAACGCGGCTTCAACGCGCAGCACGTTAAAGACAGCGTCGCTCGAATTGACGGCGCCTGTCATCTCGGACAGTGCATTGCTCAGTTCGGCCGTTTGTGCGGCAGGGCAGACAAGAAAAAAGCCGCGGCTTCTCAGCAGGTCGTTACGGCAAACCGTGATCCGAAACGTACCGATCGAACAGTCGCAGTTCTCGCCGCTGGCCAGCGACAGGGCGCCGCAGCCGAAATTGAAAAGCGCGATCGCCGATTGTGGGCCGCTCATGTGCAGTAACCCCCGCTCGTTCGTGCGATCTGTGAAGGTCACATCTTCATTGATCTGGTACCGCGACAGGTGCTTGATGATGGGCTCGGCACAGCCCGGTACGGCGATAATCTCAAGCGTCATGGCGCGGGCGTAGACGAAGACATGGGCTAGGACTTTCCCCTGGATGTTGGTGATAAACGCCTCGCACCCCTTGCCGTGCCCGAGGCCGCGGATGTCGTTCGTGCAGAAATTGTGGAGAAATTTGGCCCGGTCGCTACCAGCCAGTTCAATGTGCGTCCAATGCGGCAGGTCGAAAATGGCCGCCCCCGTGCGCGCTGCGATGTATTCCTGCTGCGGGTCGGAAGACTGCTGGGGGAATGATTCCGGTTGTTCAGGGTCCAATCAATTGCTCCTGGTATTGTCACTTCGTTTGTGCCGAAAGACCGATGTCGTCAATGCCCAGGTCGCCAGTGGCACCATTGAGTCCCACGCGGACAATCGCTTCGCGGGATTTGGCCGGTACGAGAATGGTCTTCTGGAATTTCTTCCAGTCAAATGTTCCTTTGAACGGGCCGATAATTGCTTCGGCGTCGATTATCGGCCGGCGCTCAGAATCGTAGAACTGGATGACGAAAGCGGCCTGTTCGTTGCTGGGTCCATTGCGAATGTCGTCTGCACGAACCCACATGCTGATCTGAATTGCATGAACGGCAGTGCCGTCCATAACCATTCCCTGCAGCATCTGGGCACTGCGGCCGGCATCTTGATTCGAGAATTTCACATAGGCTTTGCCTTCATGAGCATTCGTAGCTTCGAGGGTCAACTGCCGCTGGTAGTGCCAGCCGACGGGGTGCCCGTCGCCTTCATCGTCAATTTCAAAGCCGCCATTATGGATCTCGGGATGTTTAGGATCTGGTTTGACTTTTCGGTTTTTCTCGGCATCGCCGGTCATGGGGACGAACAGGGCCGACAGCAGGTTGCTTTTGACAAGCTCGCCATTCTTCTTTTCAAACAGATAGAATCGCTGCTCATAGCGTTCGCCGAGAGGAATGATCATTCGGCCCCCTTCCTTCAACTGCTCGATCAGGGGCTGAGGCACGCTTTCAGGAGAACAGGTCACAATGATCTTGTCGAAGGGGGCCGCTTCGGGCCAGCCCT
>JAYTRB010000709.1:0-4031 GCA_043746425.1 Planctomycetia bacterium | reverse complement strand
GTCAAACGATTCTCGAGGCCAAGAACGCCCGGAACCAAGTGGCTGCCTCGCTGGCGACGATCAACGCCCGTCACCCGGCAAGATAAATTTCAATCTGTCGTTCAGATTGATTTTGGGACTGACTGACCACGGGCAGATAATGCGGATCGCCAGCGGCGCGTTACGGAGCCGGCAGTTCATAGTACCCTTGATCGGGCACTGGGGCCGGGAAATCAGGCAGGGGCTCACGATACTTGCTTTTTGCCGGCGTCGCATTCCGAACATTAGCGGCCTCATTCGATCGCTGCCGGCGCAAGGAAGACTTGTGTATTGCGGGCTCCTCGAATGGATCGGGTTGAGCGTCGAGTGTGTTTGACCGCTGGCCCGCGGAAGGCGACGATTGCAGTGGGGCCACCAGCGAGAATAGCGCATCGCGGTTTTTCACCCAAGCGGCCTCGTGGCTGGCTTCGCAGGCCAATAGCAACGTCAGGCTCGGGCACGCCAGCTTCGAGAGAGCGTAGCTCTCGAGCGAACCCGAGGTCTTTTCTCCCAATCCCTGCACCACCTTGCAGGAAATCAGTCCGGCAATCTGTTCGGCACGGCTCTGCGAGTCTCCCTCGAAATTGACAATCCCGGAACTGCGGCTGTCTTTGAGATGCACGATAAGACCGGGATGAAAGTCGGACAATACTCGCATGATGACGCGCGTTTCGGCTTCGCTCGCGGCGCGACGGCCGGCACGCGTATGTTTGAGGTCCTTCCAGTTCGCAGATGGAAAATTTCGATTGAGGTCGACGCCATTGACATTGTAGGGCGAACGACCGAAGAATCCGTCGGGATTCGGGGTCTTGACGAAAAGCACGGAGGTCGAATTTCGCAAAGACTCGGGTTGTGCCTGCAGCGCATTCGCCAGTTTCTCAACCAGACTGACGCTCTGCGTTTCGTCGCCGTGCATGCTCGCCAGAATTGCGATTCGAGTTGGTCCCGACCCGACGATTAGGGTCTCGATGGGGCGGTTGTCGGTACTGCGGTAGTAGCGGCTCCAGGAGGGCTCGTCGAATATCGAAGGCGTGGCGGATGCTGAAACGCTGCTGGCAGCCGGTTCTGTACGGAAACGGCCAAAGGTGCACGCCTGGGGATCAACCGCGGGCTGCTTGCTCGACGATGCCATGTCGGGGGAGACGCCATCGCGCTTGGCTTCAGGCAGTGTCGGTCCGCTATTGCGGAGCGGACGGTATGACGAAGAATTGCTCTGGCCGGGGAGTTGCAGCGATGGAGATCCCAGCGAAGGAGAACTATCGGGAGCTGGCATAGCCGTTCCGGCAGCCCCTCCCGATGATCCGGCGCGAAAGTCTCTATTGTTTGCACATCCGCAAAGCACGACGGCGCTGCAGATTACCACTGTTGCCGCGACTCTCATGGCCGCACCCTGACCTTAAAAACGCCCTGTCAACCTTCGCTCCATGAATACAGGTCGCCGTCGCCTCCTTCGTCCAGTCCGAGGCGATACCGTAGCTTCTGGAACTCGCGCGACATTTCGTCGCTTGACGAATGCACATGTTCGGCTTCGGTAATGAACCGCAATTCTTCGATGCGAGGAATTCCCGCCTGGGCAAGAACATCCTCGAAATTCGAGAGGTCCTGTCCGTACATTATGAGCAATTTGTGTTCGTCGAACTGTACTTCCAGCGGTAATCCCGGATTGAGCACGGCGACTCCCGTGCAACCATCGTCGACCAGCATGTCTTCAAAATCGCAGAGCGTGCTTTTGAGAACAGGCAGGTCGATGTGTTCGCGATAAAGATCATCATGGCCGCGACTGTTTCGGTCGTGACTCGTTTCGAGAACGACGTCGACCTCGTCTCCCAGAGGGTCAAGCAATTCGAGAAACAGGTCGAACAGCTGTTCGCGTGACGCTGAGGCCATCAGAACGGGAATATCAACTCCCGTTTCCTTGTCGCGATAGACGTCATGCCGGTAGCCTGCCGCCGGCACAACCTGCAGGTCGAACGAAGGCCGGACAGCCTCGGACAGCAGGAAGTCGCCGTAGCGGGCGATCTTCATGTGCGCTTCGAGCTGATCTTCCGAGAGATTCTCGAAACTGCTCGGTGCGGTGTGTGGATGCCCGTCGCGAAAGACGTTTTTAAAAAATCGCTTCAGAAAACCCATGATCGTAGTTTCCGCGTGAGTCGGAGGCCGTGTGAATGTTGTGGCAAATCTAGCACGCGAATTCGGGTCGGGCGTTGCGGAGCGGGAAACTTCTGCTGGAATTGTTCAGAGGCGGTCGAATCGGGCCGGCTCATGCCGTGTGGTGAAAGATTAACGCACGGCGAAGTGGTCCGGATTGGCGGGATTTTGCCGGAGAGAGGAGGCGCATCCGGCAAAACCGGAAGAACTCGTCCCGTCATCTCTTGAGTAATGCTGCGCCGCATGCCAGAATCTACCACTTGGCGGGCACCTTTAGTTATCTGCGCCGCGTCTGGCATCGAACATTCAGGAGATTTATGGCAAAAGAAGAAGGCATACCCATGGAGGGGGTCGTCACCAAAGCTCTGGCGAACACGCAATTCATCGTGAAACTCGATGTTGGACACGAAGTCATGGCGCACGTCGCCGGCCGCATGCGGAAGAACTTTATTCGCATCGTGCCAGGCGATCGCGTCACCGTCGAGGTCTCGCCGTACGACCCCAAACGGGGACGCATCACGTTCCGTGAGCGGTAAGAGGCCGCGTGCCATGATCGACCCGGCGCCCGACGCGTCTTCTCTGCCCGTAGTGCAACTTTTTACCGACGGTGCCTGCTCTGGCAACCCTGGACCGGGCGGCTGGGCATACATCCTGAAACATCCCGCCAGCGGCAAAGAGGCCGAAGCTTCCGGGGGAGAGGCTGAGACCACCAATAACCGTATGGAATTGCAGGCGGTCATTTCCGGTCTCGAAGCCCTCAAAAAGCGCACCCGAGTCGAGGTCATCACCGACAGTCAATACGTCGCCAAGGGCTGCCTCGAATGGCTCCCCGGTTGGAAACGAAACAACTGGCGCCGCCGCGAGGGAAAGCAGTTCAAGCCTCTCAAAAACGAAGAGCATTGGCGCAGACTCGACGGTCTCCTGGCCCAACACGACGTGTGCTTTACTGTCGTTCGCGGTCACTCAGGCCATCCCGAGAACGAGCGCTGCGACGTGTTGGCCGTGACGGCTTCGAGACAGTTCGTTTAAGCTTGTCGGACAGGCTTCAAACCGGCCCGACAACGGTGAACTGAATCTCATTGACCATATCGAAGTCACTTTATACGATTCGGTTTCAAGCGGTTCCGTCGCAGGGGGCCCCGTTGTCGCCACTGACGTAAATCTTCAGTTCGCCAAAGAAGTGAATCACAATGAGCCTTCGCACAGCGTTTCTGGGTCGCGTCGTTGCTTCAGGCATGCTTGGCTTGTTTTTTTTCTGTTCGCCCGTCGTCTCGGCCGACAAAGCTCAGCTGGCGAGCCCTGAGGCGACGACCAAGCCACTTGCGCCCGATAGGACCAAAACCCCGGGCGGTGTAGGGGTTGCGAAATCAGACACGCTTTTGATCAGTTATCCCAACGATCCCGACACCATCAATCCGATCATCGCCCACGACACCGTCAGCCGTGATTTTCTGCGCTGGGTGTACGAGCCACTGGCATATCAGAATTTTGCAGACCCCGATGTCTACGATCCGGCTCTGGCGGAAAGTTGGACGTTCGACAAGAAGAATCTGCTTTTCACGATCAAGCTGCGAAAGGGTGTCAAATGGCATCCCATCAAGCTTCCCGGCGGCAAACTCCTGGCCGCTAAAGAATTTACGGCCAAGGACGTCAAATTTACCTTCGATTGCATTCTGAACCCGAACATTCAGGCCGCGTCGCTTCGCAGTTATTTTGAAGACCCAGATGCCAAAGATGCTTCGCAAAAGTACAAGGTCAAAGTGACTGTCGTTGATGACTACACGGTGAAAATCAAGTGGACCAAGCCCTATTTTCTAGCCCAGGAGTTTTCCCTCAGCGGCGACATCTACATGATGCCGCGGCAC
>JAYTRB010000708.1:0-1860 GCA_043746425.1 Planctomycetia bacterium | reverse complement strand
CACACCATGTCAGCGGTGGCCTCGTATCTGGGTTGTGCCGGCTGGAAAGCTTACACGTCGACGGCACAAGGAGCCAGATTTCACGTCGGGCTCTATTCCATCAAATCAGGAGAAATGATGGCGATGATTGAAGCAAATTATCTGGGGCAGTTGCGCACCGGCGCTGCCAGCGCCGTCGCCAGCGAGTGCATGGCCCGTCCCGATGCAAAAGTCGTGGGGCTGTTCGGCACGGGATTTCAGGCTCGCATGCAGCTGAAAGCGGTCTGCGCGGTACGGAAGATCGAGCTGGTTGAAATCTACAGCCGCGATGAAGAGCGGTGCCGGCAGTTTGCCGACCTGATGTCGGAATTCTGCAATACAAAAGTCGTGCCCTCGCGAAACCCCGACGATGTAGCCGCCGAGAAAGACATTGTGATTTGCGCCAGCAGCGCGCGCACGCCACTCTTCGAGGGAAAAGTGCTTGATGAAGGAACGCATCTGAACGTCATTGGTTCGAATTTTCTGAACAAAGCTGAAGTCGACGCAACGACAGTGCATCGCGCCGACACGATCGTCTGCGACAGCATCGAACAGTGCAAACTTGAGGCAGGAGACTTCGTGCAGGCGCTCGAAGCCGGCGCCGTCGAGTGGTCGAACATGCACGAACTGGCCGAAGTCGTTGTCGGCCGCGAGACCGGCCGGAAAACCGCCGACAGCATCACGCTCTTTAAATCAGTGGGCCTTGCACTCGAAGACGTGGCGCTCGCCGCGCGGCTGGTGGAGCTGGCGGGGAAGGAAGGCCTGGGCAGACGATTGCCGTTCTGATCGCGCGCCCCCCCCGATCTATGCACGCTGTCACTCTCGCCGTGCGAAACATGCGGGTCTAAATTCTGCCGGCACTTGTAAATCGTTGCGCGAGGTGAAACAGGCTTCATTCACTTTAATACTTGACAGGTGAGTGGATGTCACGCGGATTGGTAGCGGCCCGCCGGGCGGCCTCAGAGCGCCCGACGGCTTCGTAGGCTAATGCCACCCAGTCGAGCAACCGCGGTTCGACTTTGCCACTGGAAAGCAGCCGGTCTTCGACCACTTGAATCAGTCTCTCGTGTTCCCGGGCCGATGCCAGCACTCCGCACAGCCATTCGATGCGATTGATCGGAAGTTCCTTCGATTCGTACACTTTCCAACCCGCGTCGGATGCGGCCGCGAAGTCTGACCGGGCTGCTGAAAGCTCGGCCTGTCTGAGAAACAGCGCGGCCTTGAGCCCCCGGTCGCGAGCCTCGCGGGCCAGACTCTGCAATTGATCGAACTGCTTGAGATCGTTGAGTTCGCCGAGAAGCACGTTCATGAATGCGCCGCGTTGAATGGAATCGGGCGGTACGGTCTCGATCGCTTCCACGAGCGTGCGCCAGCGGATGAGCCCGGTTTCGAGATCGGCCCCGCGGCGCAGCATGATCCCCCGGCGCTCGCCAGAAATATCTGACTGCGCCAGGGCTTGCTGCATCAGTTTTGCCCCCTCGTCGCGTGCTCTTCCTTTGTAGAGCGTTTCGGCCAGAGTAACGACATCTTCAGAAATGATTCCATGACGCGCTGCAATCGTCTCAGCCAGGGCGCTGGCTTCACTGGCGTGCGACGTTTCCAGCAAGAGTTCGATCAGCAGCAGCTCGCGTTTGAAGTCGTTGGCTGGGCGGGTCTCGGTAATTGCCTGCCTGAGATGGCCGACGGCCTCGTCGAATCTGCCAAGCTGCCGCGCAACTCGAGCCAGATTGTCGCAATCGACGGGGCGTCTGCTGGCAGCGGGCAGTTCGAGCAGGATTTCGTAAATCCTGGCCTCTGGCAAAGTCGCAAAATTCCCGTCGGAAAGTGAAAGCAACAGATCAT
>JAYTRB010000707.1:0-2126 GCA_043746425.1 Planctomycetia bacterium | reverse complement strand
TTCGATGACAGACGCGTCAGCGAGGACGCCGGACGCGGACCACACCAGGCAGTGCATCTGCTTACCTCGCAGGGGATACCGTACCTCGTTGGCGGAGTTGCCATTTTCGCGGCGCTCATTTGGCTTTTCCATTGGCTCTTCTGGGGCTCGACTGAGCCTCCTTTAGCCCACATCACCGGGACAGTTACGCTCGATGGCAAGCCACTTCCCAACGCCGTCGTCCGATTTCAGCCTCTGCAAGATCCCGCGGGAAAGCCAACTCTCGACCGCGCCACTTCAATCGGCTTTACGGGTAACGACGGCAAATACTCGCTGATTTACAGAATTGTCGACGAGAAGCGCATTATGGGGGCCAGCCTCGGCAGGCATCTTGTCGTGATCAACGCGACCGATGAGACCGGGGGCGAACTGCTGCCAGTTCGTTACAGCAAAACGTCTCGGAGTGAGCTCAAGGCCGATCTCGTCAAAGGAATCGCTGCCTGCGATTTCCTGCTGAATTCCCAATCCGATTCTGCATCGAAATAGTTCGATTGATCGGAGCATCGGGCCGCCAAACGTTGCATTACATACTCATTAAAGATAGCTTATATGTTGTCGTGGATGTCGCCGATTGACGGGAGTGCCCATGAACTCAGATTTTGCAGCGCAACACCGGCGGACTGCCCCCCTCGCACTTCATCGGCGGAGCTTTTTGCGGTTTGGTGGCGTGACGCTTGCCTCCACCGCTGCGCAGTTGCTGGGAACAAGACTTTCTCCGGCGACTGAATCGCGAGCCGCTGCGACGGCCGACCAGGTATTGTTTCTCTGGCTCCCCGGCGGTGTGACACACCTCGAATCGTTCGACCCCAAGCCTGAGGCTCCCGAAGAAGTTCGCGGCGACATCCAGGCGATCGAAACAAACGTGCCGGGCGTGCGGTTTGCCGAAGTGCTGCCGCATCTGGCCGGCCACATGGAGAAGCTGGCTCTCATCCGCAGCTATGCTGCGGGAACGAACGACCATTTCGAAGGGCAGGCGTATGCACTTTCAGGGCGCAACGTATTGCCGGCGGGCATTTTGAGCGAGCCGAACTTCGGCAGCATTATCCATCACGAACTGGGCGCCACCGGCGGCCTGCCCGGCTATATTGCTGTGCCAGGCTCAACCCGACCAGGGCCGCCGAATACCGACATGTTCGTCCCAGCCTGGCTGGGTCAGCGTTTTGCACCGTTCTGCACCATGGGCGAGCCGCGCCGCAAAGATTTTGTCGTCCGCGATCTGGGCCTTCCCGAGGGCATTTCTCGAGAGCGCTTCAGTAAACGCGAAACGCTTCGCGACCAGATTGAAACAACGTTGCGGACCGTCGAGAAGAACCGGACGTTTGCCGGAATGGACCAGATTTACGGCCGGGCGCTGGAACTACTCACTTCTCCCAAGGTTCGAGAGGCGTTCGATGTTCACCTTGAGCCCAATTCGTCACGCGAGAAATACGGCGAAAGCAAGCTCGGACAACGCTGCCTTTTGGCGCGACGATTGATTGATGCCGACGCGCGGTTCGTGATGGTCGACTACGGCTATGACTGGGGCGAATACGATAATCTCTGGGACAATCACTGCGCTCCCGGACAGAACCAGCCACACATGTGGAAGATGTGCAAAGTTCCCTACCACCTGCCCGCCGTCGATCAGGCGTTCGCAGCTCTTCTCGACGACCTTTCGCATTCGGGCAGGCTGGCACGTACACTCGTGGTCTACTTCACCGAATTCGGACGGACGCCAACAATCAACAGCAACGGCGGCCGCGATCACTGGGGCTACTCAGGGTCGATCTTTTTCGCTGGCGGAGGGGTACAGGGGGGACAAGTGCTCGGAGCAACCGACAAGGTGGGAGGTTACTGCCGGACTCGCACGTATTCTCCCGCCGATGCCGTAGCAACGGTTTATCGCGCGGTTGGCATCGACCCGCATGTTACGATCACCGATCGCGAGAATCGACCGGTGGCGATCCAGCCGCAGGGCGAGGCGATTCCGGTGTTTTAATTCGGCAGATCTAGTGATCCGCGTTGGCCGAGTGCCATATCGCAACTAAAGGATCGCTCGGTGGCATTTATTTTTGCACAGGCACTGCCGCGCAGCCCTGAAATTCACC